>NZ_JBBXMW010000018.1:0-93356 GCF_038442325.1 Methylorubrum subtropicum
TGCACTTCCAGCATCGATCACCTCCTGTCTATAAGGAGGCGTCAACGCATGGCCTTCAACGCGGATCGACGCGCCGAAAAGTCATATGCGATAGCCCTGCCCTTGCGGGGAGGGGTAGGGGTGGGGGTGGTGCCGGATGAGGCTCGGCAATCCATCCTGAACCACCCCCACCTCCGGCTCCTCCCCGCAAGGGGGAGGAGAGGCACCTTGTCTGTCGTCGCGCCTTTAATCCCGGCGTTCCGCATCCCGCGGCGTCACGCCGAAGGCGTCGAGGATGCGGTGGAGCGCTTGGCCAACCGCCTCCGTGCCCTCTTCGCGGGTCTTGAGGCGGGTTTCCAGCCGCTTGATCTGCGGCTCGAATTCTTGCGGGATCTCCGGCTCGTCGCCGAGGAAGCGAGGCTCGGGCGCCTTCACCGTATAGACGGTGCGCAATTCGTGTCCGAGATGGTCCCGCACCGATTCCGGCAGAGGCGCCGGATCGGACGCGTCGTCGTGTCCGCTCATCGTCCGTCCTGTTCGGGTTAACTGGATTCTGAACAGTCAACGACGGATGCCGCGAGAGCGTTGCGTGCGTTTTCGTTCCCGTCTGCTCTTCGGACGGCATGAAGCGCGGCGTCCGAGGATTGATCACCACCAACGAAAACGGCCCCGGCGCGGGTGCGCCGGGGCCGGTGAGCGGCGCCGCCCGGGGGCGGCGCGCTTCGAAGTGTCGATTAGTCGATGACTTCGATGATGCGGTGACGGCCGTCGACCAGCACCGGGCGGTCGTTGACGACGGTGTAGCGTGTGCCGCGGGCGACGCTGTACTCGCCGGGGACGTCGTAATAGGTCACGCCCGAGTTCGGCAGCACGGTTCCGACGGCGATGCGCCCATCGTAGTCGTAGGAGCGGACGTTGCGCTCGCGGACGTAGGAGCGGAAGCGGGGACGGTCATCGACGCCGAGGATGCCGCCGATGGTGCCGGTGGCCGCGCCGACCGCGCCGCCGACGATCGCGCCGACCGGGCCGGCCGCATCCGCGCCGTCCTGAGCGCCCTGAGCGGCGCCGCGCAGGGTGCCCTGCGCCTGGGCAGCCATCGGCAGGGCAAGGGCGATCGCCGAGGCGGCCAGAAGGGTCTTGATCTTCATTCGAGCATCTCCGTCATCGTGACGTCCGCCGCCTGTCGTCTGCGGCGAAGCATGGCCGAACAACGCAGCATGCGGCGATTGGGATGCATGAAAAAATGAGAAAGGCCGAGATTATCCGCGTCTGCCCCGATTCGGGACGGTTGTTTCACGCACGGCGCGGAGCGTGGATGAAAGCTGTTTCCGACATCCGGCTCATGGACGCGAAAACGCCATCGCGAGGCTTCGCGATGGCGCGGTATTCGAAGTCCGAAAGGGATCAGGCGTTCGAGCGGTCGGCGAGCTTGCTCGCGACGAACGACATGCCGCCGCCGACCACGAACAGGATCGCGAAGGTGATCACCGCGTGCTTGAACAGCAGGGGCTCGATGCCGGTGTCGGTGAACAGCACGGTGAGCACCGCGGTGATCGGGATGAGCAGGAGGATCGAGAGCGGCACCAGCGGGTTCATGTCACGTCACTCGCGTTGTCGAGGCCGCGCGCGGCCTTCGAATCTCAACAGATTTGCGGAGGCGGTCTTAGCACCGCGCCTCGGGCCAAGGAAACTCCCGCCAAGCCGGATTCCGCCGAGCTGCCGCAAAAGCCGCGGGGACGCGGCATCGACCCGAACCACAACCGCAGGATCAATTGCGCGTGAATGACTTGTGCGCTGTGGCTCTCGCCTCGGAACCATTCTAACCTGCGGTCGCAACGGGACGATGGCACGCCAGAGGCCCCACCCGTCGAGAAACCGGAGGAAACCATGAGCGAGACCAGCGCGCAGCCGAGCCTCTACGAGCGGCTCGGCGGCTACAACGCCATCGCGGCGACCGCCGACGACCTGACCGAGCGGCTCTACGACAACGCCACCCTCAACGCGAACCCGGCGATCAAGGCCTTCCACGACAAGCAGGATCGGGCCGGGTTCAAGTACATCCTGACGAACTGGGTGGTGCAGTACAGCGGCGGCCCCAAGACCTATCACGGCCGCCCGCTCGGCGAGGCGCACGCGCATCTCAACATCACCGAGCGCGAGTTCGACATCGTGATGACCGAGTGCCGGACGACCTTCTACAAGTTCAACGTGCCCGAGCGCGAGCTGGAAGAGCTGATGGGCATGCTGGAGAGCTACCGCGCCGAGGTCATCAAGGGCATGAGCCACCACAAGGGCCACCCGCTCGAAGCGGGCTGAGGTGTTCCGGCGCTCCTCCCACTCTCAGCCCTCATCCCGAGGTGGCGGCGCAAAGCGTCGCCCTCGAAGGAGCCCTCCAGCCCGTCGCGCGATCCCTGGAGCCCTCCTTCGAGGCCGCTGACGCGGCACCTCAGGATGAGGGAATTGGTCGGGAGAGGCAGCGCGTCGAAAACCTTCAGTGCCGGAAGTGGCGCACGCCGGTGAACACCATGGCGAGCCCCGCCGCGTCGGCGGCCTTGATCACGTCGTCGTCGCGCATGGAGCCGCCGGGCTGGATCACCGCGGTGGCGCCGGCCTCCGCCGCGGCGAGCAGGCCGTCGGCGAAGGGGAAGAACGCGTCGGAGGCGACCGCCGAGCCCTTGGCGAGGCTCTCCGGTAGCCCGAGGCGCGACGCGGCCTCCGCCGCCTTGCGGGCGGCGGTGATCGAAGAGTCGACCCGCGACATCTGCCCGGCGCCGATGCCGACGGTGGCGCCGCCCTTGGCGTAGACGATGGCGTTCGACTTCACGTGCTTGGCGACCCGATAGGCGAAGCGCATATCGGCGAGTTCGGCGTCCGTCGGCTGGCGCTTCGTGACGACGCGCAGGTCCATGTCGTCCACGGTCAGGGCGTCGCGGCCCTGTACGAGGAAGCCGCCCGCCACGGTGCGGAGGGTCTCGCCGCGTTCGCGCGGGTCGGGCAGGCCGCCGGCGAGCAGCAGCCGCAGGTTCTTCTTGGCGCCGACGATGGCCATGGCCTCCTCGGACGCATCGGGGGCGATGATGACCTCGGTGAAGATCTCGACGATTTTTTTCGCCGCCTCGGCGTCGAGGGGGCGGTTGAGGGCGACGATGCCGCCGAAGGCCGAGGTCGGATCGCAGGCCAGCGCCCGCTCGTAAGCCGAGAGCAGGTCGTCGCCCTCGGCGACGCCGCAGGGGTTGGCGTGCTTGATGATCGCCACCGCCGCGGAGCGGGCCGGATCGAATTCGGCGACGCATTCGTAGGCGGCGTCGGTGTCGTTGAGGTTGTTGTAGGACAGCTCCTTGCCCTGCACCTGCCGCGCGGTGGCGATGCCGGGGCGGAGCGTTCCGGGCAGGCGGTAGAACGAGGCCGTCTGGTGCGGGTTCTCGCCGTAGCGCAGGCTCTGGCCGAGGCGCCCGCCGAGCGCGCGGAACTCGGGGGCGGCGTCCGACGACTCGACCCCGGCTAGCCAGTTGGCGATGGCGGCGTCGTAGCTCGCGGTGCGCGAAAACGCCTTCTGGGCCAGCCGCCGCCGGGTCGCGGCGGTGAGCGCGCCGTCGTTGGCGCGCAGCTCGTCCAGCAGTGCCGCATAGTCGGCGACATCGACCACGACGCCGACGTCCGCATGGTTCTTGGCCGCCGCGCGGATCATCGCCGGGCCGCCGACATCGATGTTCTCGACGCAGTCGTCGTAGGCCTTACCGCCCTTCAGCGTCTCCTCGAACGGATAGAGATTGACGACGAGCAGGTCGATCGCGCCGATGCCGTGGGCGGCGAGCGCAGCCTGATGCTCGGGGTTGTCACGCACCGCCAGCAGGCCGCCGTGGACGGCCGGATGCAGGGTCTTCACCCGCCCGTCCATCATCTCGGGGAAGCGCGTCAGCTCGGAGACCTCGGTGACGGTGAGCCCAGCCTCGGACAGCGTCCGGTGGGTGCCCCCCGTCGAGACCAGCTCGACGCCGAGGCCAGACAACGCGGTGGCGAATTCGATGAGGCCGGCCTTGTCCGAAACGGAGAGGAGGGCGCGGTTCACCCGGATGTGGTCGCGCGGCATGTCGGTCGTCCGTGTCGCTCAGAGGAATTTTGGGGCGCGGTAGCACGGATGCGGGCCGGGCGGCCAGTTGCGGTGCGGGAAGCGGCGGGTTTTGAACGGGTTTGGTGCGGGGCTGTACGCTTCCTGCACATCCTCCACCGTCATTCCGGGGCCGCGCAGCGGAACCCGGAATCCACCCGTGATGCGCCGTTACACGAGGCATCGCGGCCAGTCGTGGATTCCGGGTTCGCCCGCGGCGCCCCGGAATGACGGCGAGGACGGCTCAGACCCGCTCGATTCGCCAGCGCACCCGCGCCTCGTCCGCCACCATCAGATGCAGCACGATCTGCGCCGTGCGCCGCGCGCCCACCACGCCCGCGAAGTAGACGCTCTCCTCGATGGCCAGCCGCGCGCCGTCCGCCGTGAACAGCCACGTCTCGCCGGTCGGCAGCGCGAGGGTGATCCCGCCCTCCGGCTCGGCCCTGGCGGCCACCGAGGTGTGGAGATGAAAGCGCACGGCGACCTCGCGGGGGCGACCCCCGTGGCGGCCCTCTCGCAGGAAGGCGTCCTCGCCTTCCAGGGCTTCGGGGGCGGAGGTGAGGGTCCAGCGCCGCTCGTGGATCACGCCGAAATCGGCGAGATAGCCGTCGTGCCGGGCCGCCAGCACCGAGGCGCCGGGCTCGGTGCGGCGCTCGACCGTGACGGGGCCGGGGCCGCTCAGCACCACGGGGCCGCGCCGCTTCAACAGCCACGCAGTGGCGAGCCGGGCACCCCAGGGGCCCGCGGTCTCGCCGAGGAAGCGGCAGGAGGAGGTGTCGGCGACCGTCGCGGTCGAGTGGGCGGCGGTGCTGCGGGCCATGCGGCGCAGTTCGTCGCCGCTCGCCGGCATGCCGCAATTGACGACGATGCGCTGCGCCCCGCTCGACAGCTCGAACGAGAGACAGCCCGCCCCGGCATTGCGCGCCTGCGACAGCGGCGGGGGCGCGCCGACATCGCAGACCACGACGATGCGGCCGGTCTCCAGCCGGGCGTAGCCGGAATGGGGCGCGTACATCAGCGGCTCGGTGCCGGCGCCGTCGTAGACCAAGAGCGTCGCGAGATGATCGGCGGCGGTGACGCCCATGCCGTTGAAGTGGCTGAGCGAGGCGTCGCCGTGGCGCAGAAGGCGCAGCGCCGGCAGCATCCGGTCCACGGCGCGCAGCAGCGCCTCCGGCGGATCGACGCTGCGGCTGAGGAAGCTCTGGCGCAGGGGCAGCAGGTCGAGCAGCAGCTCCATGGCGAAGCGCGGATCGCGGGAGCGATGGCCGCCGTCCGGGAGAATCTGCCGGTCGAGTTCGCGCACGAGGATGCGGGTGGCCCGGCGCAGGATCGCCTCAATGCCCTCGCAGCAGAGACCCGCATAGGTCAGCGCCACCGCGGCCAGCAGGCGCGATTGCGGCGGGGCCGAGCGGCGCAGCGAGATTTCGAGTTCGCGCGCCCCGCGCCCGATGCTCTTGAGGAAGGCTTGGTAGAAGGCGTGGTCGGCGCCCTCCAGCACCAGCGGCGACTGGCACAGGAACGAGATCATCCGCCGCGTGGCCACCGGCACCGGGCGGGCGCGGGCGGCGTCGCCCCGGCCGCTCATGAAGTCCGAGACGAAGGCGCGGGCGTTGGCGCGGGCGAGCGCGGTGTCGGCGGCGCGCAGGTGGCGCAGCCAGCCGAAGCCGTAGAGCGCATCGGCCCATTCCGGGGACGGCGGATCGTAATCGAAGGGCGAACGCCCGCTCACCACCAGCGAGCGGCCGGCGAAGACGAACAGCCCGGCATAGATGTCGTCGGCGAGCGAGGCGTCGCTGGTGCGCAGATCGTGCGGGGCGATGACGAGGCCGGTCACGCGGGCGCGAGTGAGGATCTCGGGCCGCTTCGCCAGCCGCCCGAAGCGGTTGCGGGCGCCGCGCCGGATCTCCTGGCCGACCAAGCGATAGAGCTGCCAGCGATGGGGCCGTCTGGCCAAGCCGTCCCCTCCCTAGCGCCGCCGCGGGCTAACCATCGCACGTCTCGGCTCACGGCCGAGCTTAGGACGAGCCTCTTAACCGGTCGTTAAGGCTATGTCGCGCCGGGCGCGCGGCTCTTCCCCTCCCCCTTGCGGGGAGGGGTCAGGGGTGGGGGGGGTGCCGGATGAGGCTCGGCAATCCATCCTGAACCACCCCCACCTCCAACTCCTCCCCACCCAGATCGGGCTTGCTCGATCTGGGCAAGCGGAGTGCGAATTTCGGGCAAGCCCGAGATTCGTGGGGAGGAGAGCGCGTCGAGGAAAACTATCGCGCCGGCCCGGTCTCCACCGGCCGCGCCGGGTCCGAGCCCCATTCCGACCACGAGCCGTCGTAGAGGGCCCGCGGCGGGCGGCCCAGCGTTTCCAGCGCCAGCGAGACGATCGCCGCGGTGACGCCCGAGCCGCAGGTGGTGATGACCGGTCGGTCGAGATCGACCCCGGCCTCGGCCATGGCGGCGCGCAGCGAGGCCTCGTCGCGCAGGCGCCCGTTGGCCTGGAGCGCGGCGTAGTGGAGGTTCTTGGCGCCGGGCATGTGGCCGGGGCGCACGCCGGGGCGCGGCTCGGCCTCCTCGCCGCGGAAGCGCGGGCCGGAGCGGGCATCGACCAGCTGCGCCGAGCCGTTGGCCAGCGCGCGGGCGACGTCGTTCGCGTCGGCGACCGCGCCGCCGTCGAGCCGGGCGGTGAAGTGGCGCCGGTCGCGCGGGCGGCCCTCGCCCTCCTCGGTCGGGTAGCCCGCCGCGACCCAGGCGGGCAGGCCGCCCTCCAGCAGCACCACGTCGCGCATGCCGTAGGTGCGCAGCATCCAGCGCACCCGCGGGGCCGAGAACAGGCCCATCCCGTCATAGACCACGACCTGGGCGCCGTCCCCGACGCCGAGCCCCCGCATCCGCGAGGAAAAAACCTCCGGCCGCGGCAGCATGTGCGGCAGGGGCGAATCGGTGTCGCTCATCGCGTCGAGATCGAAGCGGATCGCGCCCGGAATGTGGGCGGCGCGGTACTCGGCCTCGGCGTCGCGCCCCTGCGCCGGCAGGTACCACGAGGCGTCGAGCACGACGATGTCGGGCGCGCTCAGGCGCTGGTGCAGCCAGTCCGGCGTGACGAAGGGCTTATCCGCCATGATGGTCCTCGCTTCGCGTGAACGCGTGAGCGTCCCCTTGGAGGTGCCTCGGCCGACGCCCGCGATACCGGGGATGCGGCGGCGGGGCGGGCGCTTTAAGAGGCACGCACGATCCCCACATCCGGCATCGGCGCGCGTTCGGCAAGGCCGGGGCGCCGTTTCCCTCCGCGTCACGGCGCCGTGTCAGTGCGGCAACCCTCAAGGACCGACGAGAAGCGCGTGCGAGAGACCTATCACATCGAAGTGCTCGGCCCCGACGAGGCCGACGCGCCGGGCGGCGTGCAGCAGCGCATGACGGTCCGCACCGACACCCCCGAAGCCGCCGCCGAGCGCGCCCGCCGCCTGTTCGCGCGCGCCCGGGTGCCGCAGCGCTCCGGCACGCCGGCCGAGGCGGTGCGGGTCGTCGACGGGGCGGGTACGGAGGTGTTCCGGATGAGCCGTTTCGATGAAGGTTAGCTCGAAATGACAAGCGCTCGGAACGAGCGATTGTGCCGTATGGCCGGGCGCGAAGAGCGCCCCGCGCAGCGGCCTCGGCTTTCAGCCGAGGCATCTAGCGGAGCGAGCAGCCTAAGAGCCTGTTTGAGATCCTCCGCCGGCCATCCCCATCTGTCTCGTGTCACCAACACACGATCCGTCTGGCAGGACGGAGGAGAGAGCAGATGTGGACGGACCGGCATCGGACGCGTCATGAGACACGCCTGAAGGATGTAGTGATGCAGGCGGGCCTGGACGAGGTGGCCCGCTTCCTCGAGCGGATGGACCCGCCGACCCGATCGGACGCCAAGCCGGCGCGAGCGGTGATGGCGGCCATTGCTTGGCATCTGCGCACGGGCGGCGGATGGCGAGCGTTGCCGGGCGGCTTCCTGGCTTGGCGCACGGTCTACGGCTGGTTCCGGCGCTGGGTGGAGAAGGGCCTGTTCGAGACCCTGATGCGCGCGCTGGCGCGCCGTCAGCGCCGCCGCTGGGGGCGGCGTTCGACGCCGAGCCTGGCGATCATCGACACTCAGAGCGTCAAGTGCATCAGTGTGCGAGGCCCTCGCGGCTATGACGGCGCCAAGAAGGTCGTTGGCCGAAAACGCGTCATGATGGTCGATGCCGAGGGGCACATCCTGGCGCTGGCCGTTGTGCCGGCCGACGTGCAGGACTGCGACACGCTGCCGACGCTGGACGAGGGCAAGCCGCTCTGGCCGAGCCTACGCCTAGCCGTTCTCGACGGCGTCTTCCGGGCCAAGCGCTGCGAGGAGTGGTGCAATGTCCACGGCATGCGCTGCGAGGTCGTCAAGAAGGATCCCGAGCAGAAGGGCTTTGTCGTGCTGAAGCGCCGCTGGGTCGTGGAGCGAACCTTCGGCTGGCTGAGCCATTGGGGCGGCCTGCTGCGCGAGCGGGCCGGCCGCCTCGCCTGTGTCGCCTGCCTCATGGCCGCCAACGCCCTCAACAATCCTGCATAACATTTCGATCTCAAACAGGCTCTAAGGTCGCGGACGCGACCGCCGGCGCTTGAGGCCGGAAGTGAGTCCTCATTGACTTCGCACCCGCAGCAACGCATATCGCTCCTGCAGCGTCAGCGGCTCGTGCCGCTTGAGGGGGCTGCGTGACGGTTCGCGCCGCGTGACGGTGCGCCCCGGCCCCTCTCTTCAACGTGCATGCACCCCGGAGCGCCCCATCACGCGGGCAATCCCCCGCACCATCGGACCCGCCCCCACGTCCGTGCGCCTTGCGCCGGGCCTTTTCGGGTTCCGCTGCCTTGAGAAGTACCGACTTGACCCAGTTCACCGATTTCGGTCTCGCCCCGCCCGTGCTCCGGGCGCTCGCGGAGGCCGGCTACACGGCGCCGACGCCGATCCAGGCGCAGGCGATCCCGCCGGCCATGGAAGGCCGCGACCTGTGCGGCATCGCCCAGACCGGCACCGGCAAGACCGCCGCTTTCGCCCTGCCGATCCTGCACCGCCTGTCGCGCAGCACCAACCGCGCCCCGCGCCGCGGCTGCCGCGTGCTGGTGCTGTCGCCGACGCGCGAGCTCGCCAGCCAGATCGCCGAGTCGTTCTCGGATTACGGCCGGCACCTGCCCTACACCAACACCGTCGTGTTCGGCGGCGTGAACATCGGCCGCCAGGAGCGGGCGGTGGCGCCGGGCGTCGACATCCTCGTCGCCACGCCGGGCCGGCTGATCGACCTCGTGGATCGCCGCGCGCTGACCCTGGAAGGCGTCGAGATCCTCGTCCTCGACGAGGCCGACCAGATGCTCGACCTCGGCTTCATCCATGCGTTGAAGCGCATCGTGAAGATGCTCCCGCGCGAGCGCCAGAGCCTGTTCTTCTCGGCCACCATGCCGAAGAACATCGCGGGCCTCGCCGACCAGTACCTGTCGAACCCGGTGCAGGTCGCCGTCACCCCGGTGGCGACGACGGCCGAGCGCGTCGAGCAGCAGGTCATCTTCTGCCACACCGGCGCCAAGCAGGCGCTGCTCGGCCACGTGCTGCGCGACCCCAAGATCGAGCGCGTGCTCGTCTTCACCCGCACCAAGCACGGCGCCGACCGCGTCGTGCGCGGCCTCGACAAGGTCGGGATCGCGGGCGCGGCGATCCACGGCAACAAGAGCCAGCCGCAGCGCGAGCGGGCGCTCGCCGCCTTCCGCGACGGCTCGTGCCGGGTGCTGGTGGCGACCGACATCGCGGCGCGGGGCATCGACGTCGAGGGCGTGACCCACGTGGTCAACTACGACCTGCCGAACGTGCCGGAGAGCTACGTCCACCGCATCGGCCGCACCGCGCGCGCCGGGGCCGAGGGTCTGGCGATCTCGTTCTGCAACGACGAGGAGCGGGCCTATCTCCGCGACATCGAGCGGATCACCCGCCAGAAGGTGCCGGTGGTCGGCTTCCCCGAGGGCTTCGTGCCGCCGTCGCGCCAGGAGGCCGCCGAGACCGCGGCCGACGAGGAGCGTCGCCCGCCGCGCCAGCCGCAGGGACGTCCCGGCCAGCGCCAGGGCCACGGTCGCCCCGGCGGCGGTCGCGGCCAAGAGGCCCGCGGCGGCGGTCGCCCCGGCGGTCAGCCGGGCCGCGACCAGCGCGCCGAGCCCCGCCAGGACGGCCGCGGCGGTCAGCCGAGCCGCGGCAACGGTCAAGGCCGTCCGCAGCAGCCGCGCTCCGAGCGTCCGGCCGAGGCCAACGGCCAGCGCCGCCCCGACGGCCGTCCGGGCAACCGGGCGCAGCGTCCGGCCCGCCCCGGCGGCGAGGGCGGACGGGCCATCGGCTGGCTCGACCGCTCGCCGCGCTCCTGAACCTTCCTAACTTCCTTCGGGCCGGGGCATCGCTCCGGCCCGATGCTTTTGGAGACCCCCGATGCGGTTCGAACTCTACCGGGATGCCGCCGGCGAGTGGCGCTGGCGCCTGCGGGTGCAGAACGGCAACGTCATCGCCGATTCCGGCGAGGGCTACGTGCGGCGCGAGGATTGCGAGCACGCCATCACCCTGGTGAAAAGCAGCGGAGAGGCCTCCACCGTCGACATGACGACGAAGATCGCCTGATCGTTCGGCGGAAACTACGCAGACGACGAAACCGTCCGGCCTTCTCCGGCGTTCCAGCCCGCACGGGCATCGCAAGGGTTGCGCACGCTCGCGCCTGCCGTAGAGGGAACGTCGACTTGATCAGGACATTGTTGCTCGCCGCGCTGATGGCGCTCGGCCTCGCCGTCGCCGCCCCTCAGGGCGCTTCCGCCGCCCCGGTCGGCCCCTCGGCCGCCCTCCTCGCCGAGACCGCGCCCGCCACGGTCGAGAAGGCGCAGTACTACTACCGCCGCCGCGGCTGGGGCCCGCGCCCCTATTACGGCCGCCGCTTCTACCGCCCGCGCCCGTTCTACCGCCGCCCGTACTACGCCCGTCCGTTCTACGGCCCGCGCCGGTTCTACCGCCCGCGCCGCTTCTACTACTAAGTCGTTTCGGCCTCGCGCCGTCCGGAACCCGGAGCCTCGCGGCTCCGGGTTCTTTTTTTGGGCAGGGTGACGGTTTTTCGGCATCATCGTGCCGTTCGCGCGGGCAGGCCTATCGGCGGGCACCCGGTTCGATGTAGGATCGTGCCTGAAGCGAGACGGGCCGCGACAGTCGGGCCGCTCCGGAGGAAGGCCCGATGATCGATCTCGTGACGCGCAAGCCGCGCGCGAAGGCGCAAGCGCGCGCCCTGTCCTGGCAGGACATCCCCCTTGAGGTCGCCATGTGCGCCGCCGCGATTTTTTTGGCCGCCGGCCTCAAGCTCGCGGGCTTCATGCCCTGACCGCTGCCTCTGGCGCGGCCGCCGGGCTCGTGCTTGGCTGAGGCCGCGAGCCACGACTCGCCGGGGGAGGGATCGATGACGCCAGCGAGCGAGACCGCCGAGGAGATGCCCAGCGGCGACCTGACGGTGCGCACCATCGCCATGCCCGCCGACACCAACGCCAACGGGGACATCTTCGGCGGCTGGGTGCTGTCGCAGATGGATCAGGCCGGCGGCATCGCCGGGGTCGAGCGAGCGCAGGGGCGCGTCGTCACCGTCGCGGTCGAGGCCATGACCTTCATCCGGCCGGTGCGGGTCGGCGACGTGCTGTGCGTCTACACCCGCGTCGATCGGGTCGGCCGCACCTCGATGAAGATTCACATGGAAGCCTGGGCGCGCCGCTTCCAGACGCAGTTCCGCGAGAAGGTGACCGAGGCGACCTTCACGTTCGTCGCCATCGACGACGAGGGCCGGCCGCGCCCGATCCCGCCGGAGGGCTGAGCCGGCGTTTGGTGCTGGGCGCGCGGCGGTCTAGAACGGACGCCCGACTTCTGGAAACGCAAGAATCCGCATGCCCGCCACGCCCCGCGCCGCGATCATCCCGGTCACCCCGTTCCAGCAGAACTGCACGCTGGTCTGGGACGACGCGACCAAGGTCGGTGCCGTGGTCGATCCCGGCGGCGATCTCGACCGGATCGAGTCCGCGATCCGCGCGCAGGGCGTGACGGTGGAAAAGATACTGCTGACGCACGGGCATATCGATCATGCCGGCGGGGCCGCGGAGCTCAAGGAGCGGCTCGGCGTGCCGGTCGAAGGCCCGCACGAGGCGGACCGGTTCCTGCTCGATTCCCTGCCGGAGACGGGCGCCAATTACGGCATCGACGGCGCCCGCGCCGTCACCCCCGACCGCTGGCTCAACGAGGGCGACAGCGTCACCGTCGGCGGGCTCACCTTCGACATCCTGTTCGTGCCCGGCCACTCGCCCGGCAGCGTCGTGTTCGTGAGCCGCGACGCCCGCTTCGCGCTCGTCGGCGACGTGGTGTTCCAGGGCTCGATCGGCCGCACCGACCTGCCCGGCGGCAACCACGAGCAACTGATCCGCGGCATCAAGGACAAGGTGCTGCCGCTCGGCGACGACGTCGCCTTCATCCCCGGCCACGGGCCGACGGGCACGCTCGGCCAGGAGCGGCAGGCGAACCCGTTTCTGCAGGGGTGAGCAACTATTCCGGGCGCGCCTGACGGCAATCGCCGAAGAGCGTCGGCGCGCCTAACGGAGGCTTAACGGAAAGAGGGCAGAAAACCGGGTGCAACGCCGCCGATCCGTCGCGAAAAGCGATGCGAAATCAGGGGGGAACGCCTATATGAACTGGGTGCGGAAATAGCAGGCACGCCCGGCCCGGCCGGGTTCAAGAACAGGCTCGCGAGCCGCCTGCCCGAGGAATTTGATGGCTGACTCCCCGAATACCGATCACGCCGACAGCTACGGCGCGGAATCGATCCGCGTGCTCAAGGGCCTGGACGCCGTCCGCAAGCGGCCTGGCATGTATATCGGCGACACCGACGACGGCTCCGGCCTCCACCACATGATCTACGAGGTGGTGGACAACGCCATCGACGAGGCGCTCGCGGGCCACGCGGACCTCGTCACCGTCACGCTCAACGCCGACGGCTCGGTCACGGTCTCGGACAACGGGCGCGGCATCCCCACCGACATCCACAAGGAAGAGGGCGTCTCGGCGGCCGAGGTCATCATGACCCAGCTGCACGCGGGCGGTAAGTTCGACCAAAACTCGTACAAGGTCTCGGGCGGCCTGCACGGCGTCGGCGTCTCGGTCGTCAACGCGCTGTCGGTGAGCCTGAAGCTGCGCATCTGGCGGGCCGGCAAGGAGCACCGGATGGAGTTCCGCCACGGCGACGCGGTGGCCCCTCTCGAGGTGGTCGGCCCCGCGGGCGACCGGCGCGGCACCGAGGTGACGTTCACGCCTTCCCCTGAGACCTTCACAATGGTCGAGTTCGACTATCCGACGCTGGAAAAGCGCCTGCGCGAACTCGCCTTCCTGAATTCGGGCGTGCGCATCGTGCTGACCGACGCGCGGCACGCCGAGCACAAGCGGGAAGAACTCTGCTACGAGGGCGGCGTCGAGGAATTCGTGCGCTACCTCGACCGCTCGCGCAAACCCGTCGAGGGCATGACGAAGCCCGTCACCGTGCTCGGCGAGCGCGACGGCATCCGCGTCGAGGTGGCGTTCTGGTGGAACGACTCGTTCAACGAGACGGTGCTGCCCTTCACCAACAACATCCCGCAGCGCGACGGCGGCACCCACATGGCGGGGTTCCGCGCCGCGCTCACGCGCCAGATCACCGGCTACGCCGAATCGTCGGGCATCGCCAAGCGCGAGAAGGTCTCGCTCACCGGCGACGATTGCCGCGAGGGGCTGACCGCGGTGATCTCCGTGCAGGTGCCGGACCCGAAATTCTCCTCACAGACCAAGGACAAGCTCGTCTCCTCCGAGGTGCGGCCTGCCGTCGAGAACATCCTGAACGAGGGGCTCTCGACCTGGCTCGAAGAGAACCCGGCCCAGGCCAAATCGGTGATGGGCAAGGTGGTGCTGGCCGCCGCCGCCCGCGAGGCCGCCCGCAAGGCGCGCGAGACCATCACCCGAAAAGGCGCGCTCGACATCGCCTCGCTGCCCGGCAAGCTCGCCGATTGCCAGGAGCGCGACCCGTCGAAGTGCGAATTGCTGCTGGTCGAGGGCGATTCCGCCGGCGGCTCGGCCAAGCAGGGCCGCGACCGCACCTTCCAGGCGGTGCTGCCGTTGCGCGGAAAGATCCTCAACGTCGAGCGGGTGCGCGCCGACCGGATGCTGTCGTCGGCCGAGATCGGCACGCTGATCACCGCGCTCGGCGCCGGAATCGGCCGCTCATCGACCGACCGCGAGGGCTTCAACCCGGACAAGCTGCGCTACCACCGCATCATCATCATGACCGATGCGGACGTGGACGGCTCGCACATCCGCACCCTGCTCTTGACGTTCTTCTTCCGCCAGATGCCGGAGCTGATCGAGCGCGGGCACCTCTACATCGCCCAGCCGCCGCTCTACAAAGCCGAGCGCAGCCGTAAGGTCCTCTACCTCAAGGACGAGCGGGCGCTCGAAGACTACCTGATGGATCAGGGCGTCGAGGGCGCGGTGCTGCGGCTCGCCTCCGGCACCGAGTTCGGCGGCGCCCAGCTCAAGACCCTGGTCGAGGAGGCCCGCGCCTTCCGCGGCATCCTGCACGGGCTCCACACCCGCTACGACCGCGCCGTCATCGAGCAGGCGGTGCTGGCTGGCGCCTTCGACCGCGAGGCGGCGGAGAATCCGGGCGAGGCCGAGGTCTTGGCCGACCGGACCGCCAAGCGCCTCGACGCCATCGCCGATGAGATCGAGAAGGGCTGGACCGGAGAGGCGTCGGAGGGCGGCTACCTCTTCAGCCGGACGCTGCGCAGCGTGAAGCAGGTGGCGACCCTCGACGCCACGCTGATCGCCTCGCAGGAGGCGCGCCGCTTCGCCGAGCGGGCGGAGGCGCTTCGCGAGATCTACTCCGAGCCGGTGACGCTCGCCCGCAAGGGAGACGAGACGGTGCTGCACGGCCCCGTCGGCCTGTTCGAGGCGGTGATGGCCTTCGGCCGCAAGGGGCTCCAGCTCCAGCGCTACAAGGGCCTCGGCGAGATGACCGCGCAGCAGCTCTGGGAGACGACGCTCGACCGCGAGGTGCGCTCGCTGCTGCAGGTGAAGGTCAAGGACACGACCGACGCCGACGACCTGTTCGTCAAGCTGATGGGCGACGTGGTCGAGCCGCGGCGCGAGTTCATCCAGGAAAACGCGCTGAGCGTGGCCAACCTCGACGTGTGATCGGGAACGTGGCGGCGCGCGACACCTGCGCACTCATCGCGAGGCGGAGCCGAAGCGATCCAGGGCTCCGCATTTTTCGGAATTGGCGCGACGCCGATGACGGAACGGCCGAAGCCGTCACGCCTCGTTCTGCGCACTCGCGCTCTGGATTGCTTCGGCTCCGCCTCGCAATGACGGCGTGGGGCGGAAGCCTCAGGCCGGCGCCGCCGCGAGCCCGTTCGGCAGCCCCTCGAACGACTCCGAAAGAAACGCCCGCGCCCGGCTGACCCGGCTCTTCACCGTACCGACCTGACAGCCCAGCCGCTCGGCGGCTTCTTCGTAGGTGAAGCCTTCGGCGCCGACGAGCAGCAGCGCTTGGCGCTGCGGCAGGGGCAGCGTGCCGATGAGGTTCATCACCATGCGCAGGCCCGCGGCGTGCTCTTGGTCGGCCTGGGTCGTGAGCGTGCCGGCATGGACGCCGTCGGCGTCCTCGACCTCGCGGCGGCCCTTGCGGATCTCGGTGTAGAACTGGTTGCGCAGGATCGTGAACAGCCACGCGGTGAAGTTGGTGCCG
Source organism: Methylorubrum subtropicum (assembly GCF_038442325.1). Lineage (NCBI taxonomy): Bacteria > Pseudomonadati > Pseudomonadota > Alphaproteobacteria > Hyphomicrobiales > Methylobacteriaceae > Methylorubrum > Methylorubrum subtropicum. The sequence continues at coordinate 15,889 of NZ_JBBXMW010000018.1, forward strand.
GGGGTGAACCGCTCGCGGTTGGCCCAGGCTTTCACCATCGTCTCCTGCACGAGGTCGTCGGCGCGGCTCGGGTTGGCGGTGAGCGAGATCGCGAAGGTGCGCAGCATCGGCAGCGCCTTCACGAGGTCGTCGCGAAACACCGTCTCCACCCGCCCGCCGAGGGTAGCGAGCGCCGTCTCGAACCGGGCCAGAAGCTCGCCGAGCCGGTCGGGGAGCGGCGCCTGCGCGGCCACGTCGAAATAGTCGCGCAGCGCCAGCGCCAGATGGCCCGGAACGGCCTTCGTGGCGTCCTGTCGATCCGTCTCGGACAGATCTTCGCGGTCGGCGTGCGTCGGTTCGTCGGTCATCCTGGCAGTGGCCTCGACTATATGGCTCAGCTTCTTGGAAGAATTCTAGGTTCGATACCAATCGAAAAATGAACTGGTGCTAAACGAAATTGTAACGCCGGAGACACATGGCGGCACGGCTTAGGAAAGGCAGCCGCGGATTCTGCCGCCGCTGCTGCGAGAACTGCCGGATGGGTTCTGGGGTGGGGCGCGTCAGCGGGGCTGGGGGCCGTGCGCTGTCCGGGACGGCCGAGGGCTGAGCGCCTCTCCAACGGACTCTTTCGTCCAAACAAACCCCCTCATCCTGAGGTGGCGACGCGAAGCGGCGCCCTCGAAGGAGGGCTCCAGGGATCGCTGAGCGAGCTGGAGCCCTCCTTCGAGGCCGCTGCGCGGCACCTCAGGATGAGGGGGGTGGGTGGGAGGCGCCGGTTCAACGGCGCCTTGAATAGGAAACGCGTCTGCGGGCTTTACGCCTTGCCGGTCTCCTGCCGCAGAGCGTCGATGCGCTTCGAGGCTTCGGCCTTGTCGAGGTCCGGGTCGAAGGCTTCGGGCGATTTCGCCTGCTCGGACAGGGTCTTGAGATAGGAGGCCTGGGCGCCGGTCATCGGTTCGCCGCCGGTGGTCCACTCGTTCGGGTCCTTGATCCGGTTCGACTCGTCGGTCGGATCGACCTTCGGGTTCTCGGCCGGCTTGTCCTTGGTCTTGGCAGTCATGCGGCACCTTGCGCGTTCATGGATTGTTCTTGACAGTCCTTCATGAAACGCGAGGGCGAAGCGAGGGTTCCGGCGGGAGGGCGCCGTGATCGCGCCCTCCACAGAGACCCAAAAAAAAATCAGGCGGCCGCGGCGCGGGGCTGAACCTCGGCGGTGTAGTCGTCCATCAGCGTCTTGGTCAGCTCGGCCGGGGTGAAGCGGTAGGGGCCGATCTCGGAGACCGGGGTCACCTCCGCCGCCGAGCCGGTGATGAAGCACTCGGAGAAGCCGGCCATCTCCTCGGGACGGATGCGGCGCTCGATCACGCGGACGCCGCGGCGCTTGGCCAGTTCGATCACCGTCTGACGGGTGATGCCGTTGAGGAAGCGGTCGGCCTGGGGCGTGTGGATCACCCCGTCAGCCACGAAGAACACGTTGGCGCCGGTGCATTCGGCGACGTTGTCCTCCCAGTCGAGCATCAGCGCGTCGGCGTAGCCCTTGTTCTCGGCCCGGTGCTTCGAGATCGTGCAGATCATGTAGAGACCCGCCGCCTTCGAGGTCGAGGGGGCGGTGCGCGGGTCGGGCCGGCGGTAGTCGGCGAGATCGAGGCGGATGCCCTTCATCTTGGTCGCCGGATCGAAGTAGCTCGGCCATTCCCAGGCCGCGATGGCGAGATGGATGGTGTTCTTCTGCGCCGCCACGCCCATCATCTCCGAGCCGCGCCACGCGACGGGGCGGAGATAGGCGTCCTGCAGGCCGGAGGTGGCGAGCACGTGGGCTTTGGCCGCCTCGATCTCATCGACCGAGTAGGGAATCTCGAAGTCGAGGAGCTGCGCGGAGCGGCGCAGACGCTCGGAATGCTCGCGGCTCTTGAAGATCGCCCCGCCATAGGCCCGCTCGCCCTCGAACACCGCCGATCCGTAGTGAAGGCCGTGGCTCAGCACGTGGATCTTCGCATCGCGCCACGGCACCATGGCGCCGTCGAACCAGATCGTGCCCTCGCGCTCGTCGAACGGGATGACGGACATCGCTCAAAACTTCCTCTGCGCGGCCGCGCGGGGTCGCATGGATCAAGGCTGAAGGCCGGCGCGCGACCGCTCGCAACGAGCGGGGAGGAGGCAGCCGGGCGGGTTGACGGGTAGCAACGGGGCTGAGATATGTCAACAACACTGACGTATCCGGCCGGACGCCCGGCCCTGCGGTTTCGACGGAAGGCTCCGACGACGTGACCCGCGTGATGACGAGAGCGGCCGAACCGGTCCGGTCCGAACCCGAGGCCGGACCCGTCCGCGACAGCGACGACCTGATCGAGCTGCTGTTCTTCGCCTATCGCGACTTCGTCGGCGATCCCGACCGGATTCTGGCGCAGTACGGCTTCGGCCGGGCCCATCACAGGGTTTTGCACTTCGTCGATCGCTATCCCGGCCTCACCATCGCCGAACTCCTCGATATCCTGCGCATCACCAAGCAGAGCCTGAACCGCGTGCTCAAGGACTTGATCGACCAGGGCTATGTCGAGCAGCGCACCGGCACCAGCGACCGGCGCCAGCGCCTGCTGTTCTGCACCCCGACCGGGCGCAGCCTCACCGCCGACCTCACCCGCGTGCAGGTGCGCCGCGTCGCCCGCGCCATCGAGGAGCCGGCCGACGAGGCGGGCCGGAATGATCGCGATGCCCGCATCGCCTCGGCGCAGGGCTTCCTGCTGGCGATGATCGAGCCCGGCGATCGCGCCGCCGTGCGCCGGCTGATGGCCCGCCGCGCCGGGGCGCGCGCCTGATGTCGGCGACGCCCGCACCGGGAGCGGCCCCGAAGCCGCGGGCCGAGCTGCCCGACCACGCCCCCCACATCCTCATCGTCGACGACGACCGGCGCCTGCGCGAACTGCTCGCGCGCTTCCTCTCGGAGCAGGGGTTCCGCGTCACCGCCGCCGCGAGCGCGGCGGAGGCGCGCACGCGCTCCCAGGCCTTCGTGTTCGATGCGCTGGTCCTCGACGTGATGATGCCCGGCGAGAGCGGCTTCGACTACGCCCGGTCGGTGCGCGAGACCTCGCTTGTGCCGATCCTGATGCTGACGGCCCGCTCCAACCCCAACGACCGGGTCACGGGCCTGGAGATCGGCGCCGACGACTACCTGCCCAAACCCTTCGAGCCGCGCGAGCTGATCCTGCGGCTCAACAACATCATCCGCCGCCATGCGGCCGCGCCGGAGCCGCGCGCGGCGGCGGAAGGCGCGGTGAGCTTCGGCCCCTTCACTTTCCGGGCGGAGCGGGGCGAGCTGAAGCGCGACGGCGAGACCGTGAAGATCGCCGAGCGCGAGCGCGAGATCCTGGCGATCCTGTCCCAGGCGCGCGGCGGCAACGTCGATCGCGAGACGCTGGCCGGCAACGGGGGCTTCGCCGCCGAGCGGACGCTGGACGTGCAGATCAATCGCCTGCGCCGCAAGATCGAGCCGGACCCGGCCAATCCGAGCTTCCTCCAGACGGTGCGCGGCGTCGGCTACCGCCTCGTCATCGATTGAGACAATCCATGGCGGGCTCCGCCGACACCACAACGGCCCCCGCCCGGCGGGCCGGCGCCTTCGGCCCGGTGCGCCGGGCGTGGCGGCGGCTGGCCCGCCGCATCGGCGACGTGCTGCCGAAAGGTCTCTACGCCCGCTCGCTCATCATCATCATCGCCCCCGTCGTCCTGCTCCAGTCGGTGATCGCCTACACCTTCATGGAGCGGCACTGGCAGCTCGTGACGCGCCGCCTCTCGTCCGCCGTCACCGCCGACATCGCCGCCCTCATCGACATCTACGAGACCTACCCGCAGGACCGGAACGCCGAGACCATCACCCGGATCGCGGGCGAGCGGCTCAACCTCGACCTCGACATCCTGAAAGGGGCCAAGCTCCCGACGCCGGGGCCGCGCCCGTTCTTCTCGATCCTCGACGAGGCGCTGTCCGACGAGATCAAACGCCAGATCCGGCGGCCCTACTGGATCGACACGGTCGGGCGCTCGAACCTGATCGAGATCCGCGTCGCGATCCCCGATGGGGTGATGCGGATCATGGCACGGCGCAGCCAGGCCTACGCCTCGAACTCTCACATCTTCCTGCTCTGGATGACCGGCTCGTCGCTGGTGCTGCTCGGCGTGGCGATCCTGTTCCTGCGCAACCAGATCAAGCCGATCCTGCGGCTCTCGGCGGTGGCGGAGGGCTTCGGCAAGGGCCGCGAGATCGAGTTCAAGCCCCGCGGCGCCCGCGAGGTGCGGCAGGCCGGCCACGCCTTCATCGAGATGAAGCGGCGCATCGAGCGGGCGATGGAGCAGCGCACGACGATGCTCAACGGCGTCAGCCACGACCTGCGCACCATCATCACCCGCTTCAAGCTCTCGCTCGAACTCGTGGAGCAGACCCCGGAAGTGGAGGACCTGCGCCGGGACGTGGACGAGATGAGCCGGATGCTGGAGGGCTACCTCGCCTTCGCCCGCGGCGACCTCGCCGAGACCGCGGCGCCGACCGACATGCGGGTGATGCTGGAGGATCTGCGCAGCGACGTGGAGCGGCTCGGCGCCCATGTCGAGGCGGTGGACCTCGACGGCAGCCCGGTCGTGACGTTGCGCGCCGACGCCATGCGCCGCTGCCTGTTCAACCTCGCGGCCAACGCCGCCCGCTACGGCGAGACGGTGGCGATCTCGGGCAAACGCGAGCACCGCTCCTTTCTGGTGGCCATCGACGACGACGGGCCGGGCATCCCGGTCGAGAGCCGCGAGGAGGTGTTCAAGCCGTTCGTGCGCCTCGACGACGCCCGCCAGGATGCCGGCGGTTCGGGGCTGGGGCTAGCCATCGCCCGCGACATCGCCCGGGCGCATGGCGGCGAGGTGACCCTGCACGATGCCCCCCTCGGGGGCCTGCGAGCGCAGGTCCGCATCCCGGCCTGACCGTCGCGACGGCGTTCGCGCAGCCCGACTCGGAATCACCCGCAGCGTTCACGAAAACGTGTATTCAGATCATGAAACCTTTCGCCGACAGAGAAATCAGCCTCCCCTTTTCAGCGTAGATTCGGCGATTTCCATCCCTGCCTGTGCTTGTTTTGCCACAAGCACCGAGATTGGTTGCGCACACCTCTATTTGCGCGCCATTTGTCTTGCGAGGAAAGCGCGGCTGTTCAAGATGCAACCGCAAGCCAAACAATGGGCGGGAGCGTCACCGTGGTCCTCAAGTTCCTTCGTGCGGGCGGCAAGGCCGATTCCGCCTCTGCTGCGCCGGCCGGCGTCGATCTCGCCGCCGGGCGTCGTGCCTTCATCCAGAGCGTCGGCCTCGGCATGGCCGGCTCGGCGCTGGTCGGCTCGGCCGGCTTCACCCCGGCGGCGGCGCAGACCGTCACCGACACCGACATCCTGAACTTCGCCCTCAACCTCGAATATCTCGAGGCCGAGTTCTACCTGCGCGCCGCCACCGGCCGCGGCCTGACCGATTCGGAAGTCACCGGCACCGGCACGCTCGGCGCCGTCACCGGCGGCCGTCAGGTGAACTTCGCCACGACGGCGATCCGTAACTACGCCGTCGAGATCGCCAGCGAGGAGCGCATCCACGTCCAGTTCCTGCGCAGCGCGCTGGGCTCGGCCCGCGTCGCCCGTCCGGCGATCAACCTGACCACCTCGTTCACCGCCGCCGCCCAGGCCGCGGGCCTGATCACGTCCGGCCAGACCTTCGACGCCTTCGCCGACGAGACCAACTTCCTGCTCGCCGCCTACATCTTCGAGGATGTCGGCGTGTCGGCCTATCTCGGCGCGGCCCCGCTCGTGACCAACAAGACGATCCTGGCGGCCGCCGGCGGCATCCTCTCGGCGGAGGCCTACCACGCCGGCACGATCCGCACGGTGCTCTACAGCCGCGGCCTCTACACCCCGGCGCTGCGCATCTCGGACGCCCGCGACTCGCTCGACGGCTCGACCGACCTCGACCAGGGCATCGGCACCGCCTCGATCGCCAACATCTCGCTGACGAACCCGGCCAACGGCCAGGCCTACGCCCGCACAACGACCCAGGTGCTCAACATCGTCTACCTCAACACGTCGAAGCGGCCCGGCGGCTTCTTCCCGTCCGGCCTCAACGGCACGATCCGCTAAGGCGCTGTCCGACGGGAAAAACCGCCCCGTCGGAGCCGAGCGCAACGATCTGGAGCCGCCGGCCCGATGCGATCGGGCCGACGGCTCACGTCATCGATCCGGGGCGGCCCCGCCGCCTCGCCCGGAACGTGCCCTCGAACAAAGGTTGGGTCTCGCTCATGCTCAAGAAGTTTCTGCTCGCGGGGGGCGCGTCCCTGCTGGCGCTCGGTACGGCGCAGGCCGCCGACCTGCCGCGCCGCGCCGCGCCGCCGCCCGTCTTCACCCCCGTTCCCGTCTTCACCTGGACCGGCTTCTACGCCGGCTTCAACGCCGGCTACGTCTGGAGCGACCGCCGCCGCGAAGCGGTGACGGGCCTGATCACCGATCCGATCCCGGTCGGCGATTACCTCGCGGCGCTCGGTGACGGCACCCGCCGCGGCAACTCCGGCGGTTTCACCGGCGGCGGCCAGATCGGCTACAATTATCAGTTCACACCGGGCTCGGGCATCGTCGTCGGCGTCGAGGCGGACGCCGCCTATACCGACCTGCGCCGCCGCAGCGCGACGACGGCGACCATCGTCGGCTTCCCGGACTTCCCCGGCGTCAACGACATCGAACTGGCGCGCTCGACCCGCAGCGAGCTGTCCTTCCTCGGCACGGTGCGCGGCCGGATCGGCTACGCCTTCGACAAGTTCCTGATCTACGGCACCGGCGGCTTCGCCTACGGGCAGGCGACCTATGCCTCGGCGCTCGACATCGGCAACACCATCGGCGGTTTCACCACCTTCCCGACGGCCAGCATCACCGGCGGCTACGACAAGTTCCTGACCGGCTACGCCTATGGCGGCGGCATCGAGGCGGCGCTCCCGACCGACAACTTCCTCAACTTCTTCCGCTCCAGCGCGGTGACGTTCAAGATCGAGTACCTGCACTTCGATCTCGGCAGCCGCAACGTGATCGGCTCCTACGACCTCGTCCCGGCCACCGGCACGCCGATCGCCGCGACTCAGACGCGGGTGCGCACCGAGGGCGACCTCATCCGCGCCGGCATCAATTACAAGTTCGGCTCGTACTGAGCCGAAACGCACGACGGCATAAGGGCGCCCGGCTTCACCGCCGGGCGCCTTTTTTTGCGGGGTTCGTTCGATGAGGCTCGGCCGGGGTGAAGCCGTCCCCTCCCAGAGGGAAAAAGGCGAACCAGAGCCTTTTTGACCGGCTTTTCCCACCACTCCCCTCATCCTGAGGTGCTGCGAAGCAGCCTCGAAGGACGGCTCCAGTACGCGCAGCGATCCCTGGAGCCCTCCTTCGAGGCCGACGCTTCGCTTCGGCACCTCAGGATGAGGGGATGGGTGGGGTGAGCCTACGGCGCCTTGGCCCGCACGCTCCACGTCGCCCAGAACACCGGGCGGCCGTAGAGCGAGGAGGCGTCGCCGCCGTCGGCGCGGGGCGCGCGGCGGTCGAGCCAAGTGAGGAAGCCGCCCTTGTCCGGGTAGATGTCGGGGGTCTCGAGGTTGCCGTAGCGGTCGGTCATCCAGCCGAAGCCGTCGCGGGTGACGCGGCCGAGCGCGTCGCCGCCGGAGCGCAGGCCCAGATACGCCGTGGAATGGCCCGCCGCGACCGGATCGGCGAACAGCGTCAGCGCGCTGATGCTGCCGGGCGAGAGGTCGGCGGTGTAGTGCAGGCAGATATCGGCGATCGGCCCGCCCGAGACCGTCACCGGCCGCGAGCAGGAATAGGCGACCGCCCAGCGGTCCATGCCGCGGGCCTTGGCGACCCGCACCAGGGTGTCGGCGGGCAGCCCTTCGAGCAGGGTGACCGGCGCGGTCCACGTGCGCTCGGCCAGCGGATCGCGGCTGGTGCGCAGGTAGAGCCCCATGCGTCGCTTCTCGACCGGAGCGCCGCAATCGGCGGGGAGCACGTCGGTGTAGAAGTAGTGGTAGGTGCGATCGACCATGCTGATCGAGCCCGACAGGCCGCGGGCCTCGAAGCCCGGCGCGGCGCAATTGCCGGTGATCGCCTTGCCGGTCTCGTCGAGGACGGGCGCGGGCTTGGGGCTCGCCTCGCTGCGGCGGGCGGCGCGGCGGCGTCCCCGCCCCTCCTCCGCCTGCGGTGGACCGCCGAACGGCATCCAGGCGGTGCCGGGCTCGGCCTCGGTGCGCAGGTCGAGCCCCTGGAAATCGTAGGTGCGGGCCTGGACGAGGACGCGGCGGTGGCCGCCCTCGACCGGCTCGGTCGCCGTGGTGAGGATCGCGTAATAGGGATCGCCCGCCCAGTCGCGCCCGGCCACCATCATGGCGCTGCCCGAGGCGTCGCCCTCGTTCACAGCGGGCCGCGGCTTGAACGTCATCTTGTTCTGATCGCGGGCCTCGCGCGCCTCGCGTCGGGCCTCCCGGCGAGCGCGCCGGCTCTCGCGGCTGTTGCGGCGCGGTTTTTGGCGCGCCTGAGCGGGCAAACTGCTCTCGGCGGCGCCGACGAAGCGGGGATCGGCCTGCGGCAGGACGGTGGCGAGCGCCTCGACCTGACGGCCGATCCGCACCGAGCCGCCGGCCGCCGGATCGTCGGCCTGGAGGTCGGCGGGGCAGGAATCGTCACCGCGGCGGCTCTCCTTGCGGGGCGGCTCGCCGCGATAGATCACCTGCAACGGCCCCGGCGGGCCGGAATCCTTCAGGCGCAGGATCTGCACGTCGTGGACGAAGCGGCAGGCCGGCGGCAGCGCATAGACGCCCTCGGCCTCGTCGTCGGAGCGGCAGATCTCCAGCGCGCCGCCGCCGGTGGTGTAGCAGGAGGCGGCCCCCTTCGGCGCCGCCCCGGCGGGCGCGGACAGCATCGCCACGGCGAGCACGGCAGCGCCTCGCCAGACGGAAGCCGACGGGCCGCGCGTGCGGAGGGGAGAGAGGGGGGACAAGCTGGACCGGAGCACGGCGCTGAAACTAGGGCATGGCGCCCGCGAAGGAAGGCGGACGGACGGCTCGGCAAGTCACAACACCGGCAAAGCGTTGCATGGCGGACTACTGAGACGGGCCGCGCCGGGCGCCGAGCGCCCGGTCGAGGGCGACGATGCCGCCGCCGACGAGGAGGAAGGCCGCCGCGATGCCCGCCGCGTAAGCCAGCACCGGCCCCCAGCCGAGCCGGCCGACATCGAGGAACGGATAGGGATAGCGCGCCTCCAGGGAGCCGCGCAGGAGCGCGTAGCCGAGATAGGCCAGCGGGTAGCAGGCCCAGAGCAACGGATCGCGCCAGCCGAGCCGCCCCTTCGGCAGGAAAGCGAGCCAGAACAGCGGCACCAGCATCGGCACCGCTTGGTGCAGCAGGATGTCGGCGACGAGATCGCCGCCCTGCCGCTGCTTGAGGCCGTGCAGCAGCATCCGCTGAACGATCCCGACGAGGAGGGTCGCCAGCGCGGTGCCGGCGACAAGCCACGAACTCGCGAATTGTCGGCGCCCCAGCGCGATCCCGGCGAAGACGACCGTGACCAGCAGGCCGGTGAGGTTGGTGAAGTAGCGGGCCATGAACCAGGCCGCGCCCGGAGCCGAGCCGGTGCGCCCGTAGACGGCCCAGAAGCCCGCCGCCACGCCGAGGGCGGCGCAGAGCGCGATGAGCGCGGCGGCGAGGCGGGCTTTGGGGGAGAGGATCATGACGGCCGATTTACCGAAAAAGAGAATGCCGCGGCTCGGCGACCCGGCGATGACGGCGCGATCCTTGACAGGAGGGCCCGGTGACGGCCGTGTCCCGGCGTGCTCATCGATGTCCTGCGCTACCTCGCGACGCCCGCCCCCGCCGCCCAGCGGCGGCTCGGCTACCTGCGCGACAGCATATGGCTGGAATCGCGGGCGAACCGCTGCCGGGCGGCCTGGGCGCCGCATCTCGCTGCGAGCCGCGCGGTCATCAAGGAATCGATCCGCCTGTGCGAGCGGCGCGACACCGCGGTCGTGCTGGGCTCCGGCCTCCTCGACGACGTGCCGCTGGCCGAACTCACGAAGGAATTTCGCCGGGTGGTGCTGGTCGATGCCGTGCATCCCCTCGCCACGCGCCGCGTCGTGCGCGACTGTCCGAACGTCGAGTTGCTGACCGAGGACCTGAGCGGCGCCATGGCGCTGCTGACGGGGGCGGCCCCTGAGCTCGATCCGCGCCTGCCGCCGGTCTGCGCCGAGGCGGAGACCGGGCTGGTGATCTCGGCCAACCTCCTGTCGCAACTGCCGATCCGCCCGGTCGCCCGGCTGGAGGGCGCGCGCCGACCGATCGGCACGTGGACGCGGGACGACGGCGACGCCTTCGGCCGGCGGATCGTGGAAGCGCACCTCGCGGCTTTGGCCGCGCTGAGCGCGAAGGTCTGCCTCCTCACCGACCTCGACGAGGAGGAGGCCGACCGCGACGGGCGCGTCCACGCCCGCCACGACCTGCTCTACGGCGTGCGGCTGGCCAAGCCCGACCGGTCGTGGATCTGGGAACTCGCCCCCTTCGGCGAGGCCGCCCGCGGCCGCCGCCTGCTGCACCGCGTCGCCGGTTTTTGGGATTGGCGGGCGTAGTTCAGCCCTTCTCGGCCTCGCACAGCCGGATCACCGCTCGCTCATAGGCCTTGGCGTCGAACTTCTTCAACGAGTTCTCGCTCTGGTAGCGCACGCTGCCAAAAATCTTGCGGGTCTGCCACGGGCGGTCGTGCAGGCCGTAGACCCAGGCGACGTTGGTGAAGGAGTTGGCGTCGCGCCCGTCGAGGAAGTAGCGGTTGTTGAGCCGCAGCGTGACGGCGAAGCCCTCGGCGGGCGAGGACGACCATTCCAAGATCTTCTTGCCCCAGTACATGCGCAGCTGGTTGTGCATGTAGCCGGTCTCGCGCATCTCGCGCATCGCCACGTTCCAGTAATGATCGTGGGTCTTGCCCTCGGCCAACTCCTCTTCCGAATAGAGTTTCGGGCGCGGGTCGTCGGCGTGCTCAGCGAGCGTCTTCTTCGCCCAATCCGGCAGGGCGGTGTCGTAGGCGTCGTAGCCTTCGGTGTGGAACACGTGGTTCATCGCGAGTTCGCGCCGGACGATCAGCTCTTCGAGATAGGCCGAGCGGTCGTCGGCATCGCCGGCCTTGGCCGCGCGGACCGCGAGCCCGATCTCGACCGGCGAGATCATCCCGAAATGCAGGTAGGGGCTCATGTGCGAGGCCGCGCCGGCCTCCGGCTTGTTGCGGCCCGCGCCGTAGCCCTCGAACCCATCCTTCAGGAACGCCTTGAGGCGGCGCGAGGCCTCGCCGTGGCCGCCGCGGAAGCGCTTCACCGGGCCGACGACCGTATCGAGGGTGAGCTTTTTCAGGAGCTTGTCGGGGTCCGACACGTCGAGCCCGCCCTTGAGCTTCAGCCCCTCGGCGGATTTGGCGACCTTGCGCGGCTTCAGTTCTTCCAGAAACTCGTCGAAGCGCTTGTTGAGCTTCGGTCGCAGCGTGCGGGCCGCGTATTCGTGCTTGGTGGACGCGGTCTCGACCGGCACCACCACGTCGCCCTCGATCTGCACGACGCGGCACGCCGTCCCCTTCTCGATCTCGGCGTACCAGCGCCGCTGGATCGTGAGATAGCCGCGGTCCAGCACCAGCAGGGCGGCGCGCTTGCCCAGGTCGAGGGCGACCTCGGACGGCGTGCCCCGGCGCATCAGGAAGGCGATGCCGCGCTTCTCCAGGGCGTCGGCGACCTCGCTGAGGCCCTGGAGCATGAAGGCGTAGTGCCGGGCGTTGGCCTCGGGAAAGCCGTTGGCGCCGTCGAGTAGCCCGAAGCAGACCAGCACCGGCAGGCCGAGGGCGCCCGCCTCCTCCACCGCAAGTTCCAGCGCCGGGTTGAAGGCGGCGCGCTGCGATTGCTGCATCAGGTAGAGCACGTAATCCGCGCCCTCGCGGGGCGGCTCGTCCCGCAGGATGCGGATGCGCGCGGATTGAATCGCCATGGGTCGTGCAGGTCCCGGACCGGGCGGGGTGATTCGGTGCGGGCCTGCCCGGACGGCCGCTGCCGCGACGAATGCGCCAGCCGGACGAAGGTTGCCCGCGCGGACCGACGCGGCTTTGGACGGGGACGGCTTCGGGCGCCGCGCGGCGGCGAAATCGCGAGCCGGCTCAACCGGATGGCGAGATTCGAGACCGGCCGTCTACTCCATTCGGGCGCGCGAAACCTTGGGAAACCGGGTCGAATTGGTATGCGACATTTCGGATACAGGCCGGATCGATGTGCGGCCGAACACCCCTGGAAACGACTATTGCGGGCCGGGCCGCTTGAAAAAATCCGGGGAGCGCGCAGTTTGTGCATTGCGGGAACGCGGACGGCGTCCTCGGTCCCGCTGCCCTCCTTGGGCGTTTCCTCCCTAGACTTCGGGCCGCCTCGCAAGGGCGGCTTTTTTTTGCCCGAAATCCTTCATCCGCGCGCGCGGGCGCGGATCATGAAGTTGTCGTAGGTGTATTCCGCCACCTGGAACCAGAGATATTCCTCGTTGCGGAAGGTGCGCAGCGCCTCGTAGATGCGCTTGAAGTCCGGGTTCTTGGCCGAGAGGTCGGCGTAGACCTCGTTGGCGGCCTTCCAGGCGGCCTCCATCACGTCCTGCGGGAACGGGCGAAGCTGCGCGCCGCCGGAGACGAGCCGGCGCAGGGCCTGCGGGTTGCGTGCGTCGTAGCGGGCCTGGACCTCTTGGTTCACCTGCGCGGCGGCGCCTTTGAGGATCGCCTGATAGGTCTTGGGCAGGCCCTTCCAGGCCTCGGCGTTGATCCAGAAGTGCAGCATCGCGCCGCCCTCCCAGAAGCCGGGGTAATGGTAGATCGGCGCGACCTTCTGCAGGCCGAGCCGCTCGTCGTCGTGCGGGCCGATCCACTCGGCGGCGTCGAGCGCCCGGCTCTCCAGGCCGGGCAGGATCTCGGGGCCGGGCGTCGCCTGCACCGCGGCGCCGAGCTTGGCCATCACCGTGGCGCCGAGCCCGGTCACCCGCAGCTTGAGCCCCTGGAGATCGGCGACGGTCTTGATCTCCTTGCGGAACCAGCCGCCCATCTGCGCGCCGGTATTGCCGCCGGGCAGCGCCGTCAGCCCCTGCTTGGCGAAGATCTCGGAAAACAGCTCGGCGGCGCCGCCCTGGAGCCACCACGCGTTCTGGCCCCGCGCATTGAGCCCGAACGGCATGGCGGCCGCGAGCGCGAAGGCGGAGTTCTTGCCCATGCCGAGCGTCGCCGGGGCGTGGCCCATCTCGACCTTGGCGCCCGACACCGCGTCGAGCAGCCCGTCGGCGGGCACGGTCTCGCCCGGGGCCGAGACCTGAATCTGGAAGCGCCCGTCGGTCGCGTCAGAGACGGATTTCGAAAAATTCTCGGCGGCGCCGAACAGGATGTCGAGGTTGCGCGCGAAACCCGAGGCGAGGCGCCAGCGCAGCTCCGGGGCGGCCTGTTGCGCCTGAGCCGGGGCGGCGAGCGCGGCGGCGCCGAGGCCGGCGGCGAGGAGCGCGCGCCGGGGCAGGATCGGCTGGGGCATCGTGTCGTCCGGCCTCGCATCCCGGCGGCTCGGGTCCGCCGCCACGCTGCCTTACACGCGGGGGGACGGGTGGGAAAGCGTCGCTTGGCGGCCCGTCCCGTGCTAGAGCCGCCCCGTGCATACCGAAAACCTCCATCTCCACACCGTCTGCGGCCTCGACGAACTCGTCGAGCATGAGGCGCGCGGCGTCAGCCATGTGCTGTCGATCCTCGACCCCGACCGGGCCGACCCGACCGCCTTTTCGACTTACGGCACCCACCAGCGGATCACGCTGCGCTTCCACGACGCCATCGCGCCGGCGCCGGGCGTCGTCCTGCCGGAGCGTCGGGACATGGAGACGATCCTGGCCTTCGGCCGGGATGCGGCGGCGTCAGACGGGGAGGTCCATATCCTCGTCCACTGCCATGTCGGCATCTCGCGCTCGACCGCGGCACTCGCCAGCCTGTTCGCGCAGGCCGAGCCGGAGACGCCCGCCGAGACCCTGATCGCCCGCCTGCACGAGCAGCGCGAGAAGGCATGGCCGAACGCCCGGATGATCGCCTTCACCGACGAGATTCTGGGGAGGGGCGGGAGCCTGAGCGAGGCGGTGCGAAAGCTCCACGCCCTGCAACTGCGCAAGCGCCCGCATCTCGACGCGATCATGCGCGACCTCGGCCGCGGGGCGGAGGTGGACGCGGCGCTGCGGGGTTAGGCCGCCGCTCAGTTGCCTTTCGCCGGCGTGAAATTGCCGTCGCGCCAGACGTAGAGCACGTAGCCTTGCGCGGTGATGTCGCCCTTGGCGTCGAAGCCGACGGTGCCGAGCACCGTGTCGAAGCGTTCGCTGTGGAGCGTCTTGGCGATCACCGCCGGGTCGGTGCTGTGGGCGAAGTTGCCCGCCGCCACCAGCACCTGGAGCGCGGCGTAGCCGTAGATCATCGAGCCGTCGGCCTCGATCGATTGCGCCTTGAAGCCCGCCACCACGCTCTGCGCCTCGGGCTTGCGGCTCGGGTCGAGGTAGAAGGTCATCAGCACGCCGTTGCTGGCCCCGCCCGCGACCTTGGCGAAGTCCGGCGTGGCGATGGCCGAGGTGCCGAACCATTGCGGGCGAAAGCCCCGCTCGGCCGAGATCCGCACCAGCCGGCCCATCTCGGAGGCGTCGCCGCCGTAATAGACCACGTCGATGCCCGCCCCCTTCAGCCGGTCGGCAAGCGCCGCGTCGTCGGCGTCGCTCGCCTGGAAGGCGGTGAACACGGTCTCGTTCACGCCGATGCGGTTGAGGTTGTCCTTGGTGGAGGCCGCCAACTGGCGCGAGGCGGGCGACAGGTCGTTGAGGATCGCGATCTTCCGGTCGCGGTAGCGCTCGGCCAGGATCGCGGCGGAGAGCTTGCCCTGGTCGTCGTCGCGGCCGCACACCCGGAAGATCGTCGGGAACGAGCGGTCGGTCAGCTTGGCGGCGACCGAGGCCGCGGTGATCATCACGATTCCGTTCGCGGCGTAGACCTCGGAGGCCGCGAGCGAGGCGTTCGAGCAGACATGGCCGACGACGAGGCGCACGTCGGACTTCACGTAGTGGTTGGCGACGGCGACCGCCTGATTCGAGTCGCAGGAATCGTCCTGCACGTCGAGCACGATGGTCTGCCCGTCGAGGCCGCCCTTGGCGTTGGCGTCGCGCGCCGCCGCCTGGACGCCGCGCAGCACCTGCTCGCCGACCGCGACGTAGGGGCCGGTGCGCGGTACCGCGACGCCGACGGTGATGTCCGCGGCGGCGGGTGCGGCGCCGGACAGGGCGAGCCCGGCCAGCAGGGTGCCGAGGACGAGGAGGCGTCGGACCGTCATGTCGCCTGTTTCCCAGCCGCCCGCGCCTTTGCCAAGGTCTATGGGCCCGAAACCTTGCCGCCGTTCAGGACGACGGTCCTGTTTCTCGTTGCGCCCCGCACCGGTCCGACCGGGCGCGAGGCCTCCCCGCCCCATGGAACGATGCGCGCGCGCCGCTGGCAAGTCGGCCTTTCGGACGAACGGGGACAAATCGGGCCGGACGATGGTCCTAATCCGGGATTTACCGCGACAGTCGGTAGATGTTGGCGGCGGAGCCGACCGGCGAGGCGACGGTCGAGACCACGCTGAGCACCTTCGCGACTTCCGAGAACGGCGCGTTGGAGACGTAGAGCAGGTCGCGGTTGCGCATGCGGAACGACTGGGTGAGGAACAGGCTCTGCGGGTCGCGCATGTTGACGCGGTAGACCACCGGCACCTGCGGTGCGCCGAGCAGCGGCGAGTTCGGCCGAAGCCGCCGCACCACGCCCGCCGGCTCGTAGCGGAAGATGTAGACGCCTTCCGGGTTGGCCTGGGTGTCGCTGAGGCCGGAGGCGCGGGCGAGCGCCTGCGCCATGGACAGCCCTTCGGCGCCGAACGGGATCTCGGTGCTGGTGCCGACCGCCCCCACCGACAGGAAGGTCTGCGGGTCGCGCACCAGCGTCAGCGTATCGTTGGCGCGGACGAAGATGTTCTCGCGCGGGTTCGAGACGATCGTGCTCATCGGCACGGTGACGGTGCGGCCATTGCGCGAGAGCCGCACGAAGGTCTCGGCCACGTTCGTGCGAATGCCGCCGGCCAGCGCGATCACGTCGAGCAGGCGATCACCGCGGCCGGTCAGCGGCACGCGCATGCCGGCCGCGCCCTCGCCGGTGACGGTGACCGACTGCGAGACCGGCCGCGTGACGGTGAGCAGCACCTGCGGCTGGATCGCCTTGCCGGCGAGTTCGCTCTCGATCAGCGTCTGGACGTCCTGCGGACGGCGGCCCGCGACCTTGATCCGGCCGGCATACGGCACCGAGATCGCGCCGTCGGGCCCGACGATCTGCTCGGGGATCATGGCCGACTTGGAGCCCGCGGAGAAGCGGTCGGCCACCAGCGGCCCGGAGAAAAGGCCGCCGGAACCGGCCTCCCACACCTGCACGGCGACCGCGTCGCCGACGCCGATCAGCGGCTCGGCCGCCGGGCGGTTGTCGCCGAAGGTGACGAGCAGGCTGTCGAGGGGCCGCGTGCGCAGGGCCTCGACGATGGCGGAATCGACGTCGATGATCTCATAGCGGGCGAAGACGCCCTCGGCGGTGGCGACGTCGGCTCCGCCGTCGATCGCCCGCGCGGTCGGGCCCATGGTCGGCAGGACCGAGCAGCCCGACATTGCGAGCGCGGCGGCGAGCACGGAAAGCGCGGCAGCGCGCGAGGCCGTACGGCTCATGACCATCTCCCACCGGCACGGGGCGGACCGGCGGGCCGGTTCCTGTCGGCGGAGCATGGCCGGGGAGTTGCTGCGATCCATTTAACGCTGCCTTCCAGCCGACGGCGAACGCGGTCGCCGACGGGCGGCGAGCGCCGGGCACGCTTACGCCGGCCACGGGATACGGTCACGCTTGACGCTTTAATCCCGGCCGATTTGCGGCCAATGCGTCCCGCAGGAGACAGCCGAGGTCTGCCGCCGTGAGGTCGATCCGGCGGGGTTCGGGGGCCGCGGGCGCCGGGAAGCGGAAGATCGCGTAGTCGGTCGCGACCGGGCCCTCGGGCTGCGGGCGGCACTCGGGCAGCGAGGGGGCGTGGTCGCCGAAGACGCAGAGCGTCGCCCGCCGGCCTTTCAGCCCGTCGATCAGCCGCTCGACGGCGCGGCCGGTACCGGCGGCGTGGTGGGCGTATTGCGCGAGGCCGGCCGCGATGCCGGGCAGGCGCCCCGCATTCCAGGGGCCGTGGCTCTCCATGGTGACGGCGAAGACGAAGCGGCGCCCCTCGCCGGCCACTTCCGCCAGGATGCGCTCGGCCACCGCCTCGTCGGCGACGTAGGGGCCGATCCGGGGCGCGTCCGAGAATGCCTCCTCCATGACGAGCCGGTCGAAGCCGAGGCGGGTGAACACCCGCGCCCGGTCGAAGAAGTCGCGGTGGAACGGATGCACGAAGACCGTGGCGAACCCCTTGGCACGCGCGAGCCGGGCGAGGCTCGTCGGCTCGTCGCCCTTGCCCGCGAGGTAGGGGTCGTAGCGGCCGAAGCCGAGGTTTTCGGGCTCGCGGCCGGTCAGCACCGCGTGCTCAGTGCGCATGGTGTAGGCGCCGTGGGCCGGCACGGCGAGGCGCCCGTATTGCTCGGCTTGCGCCCGGATGCGGTCCATCACCGGCAGCGGCGGGCCGCCGATCCGCGTCGGATCGAGGAAGGATTCGAGCTGGACCAGCACGATCACCTCGTCATCCGGCTCGCCGGGCGGCAGAGCAGGCGTGGGCGGAGCGACTCCGAAGGAAACCTCGTCGCGGCGGCGCAGGGCGTAGCCCATCATGGTCGCGACGATGCCGTAGCGGGCCACATCCGCCGCTAGGTCGGGGCTCGGGAAGAGGCGCTGCACGAGGGCCCGACCGGGGGGCGTGCGCAGGAGCCCGACGAGGGCGGCGAGCCCCAGCGGCAGGGCTGCGACGGTCGCCAGCGCCGGGCCCGCGCCGCCGGGAAGCACGGTCGGCTCCAGGGCGTACCACGCCGCAACGACGGCGAGCCCGAGGAGCAGCGGCACGCTCGCGCGCGGATCGGCGAGCGAGCGGGTGTAGTACAGCTCGGGATGGCGCGGCACCTGCGCCAGCAGGGCGAGATCGCTGAAGACCGGCGGCTCGCCGATGATCCGCCGCTTGAGCCGATCGACAGCAGCCAGGATCGCCACCGTCAGCAGGCAGGAGGCGGCGGCGAGCCAGGGCCGCCACGAGAACCCGAACCAGAACGCCGTGAGCAAGGTGTAACCGACGCCGCGCACGAAAAGGTCGGCGGGGCGCAGGCTCGGGCGGCGTGCGCCGGTCGCCGCCTCGACGGCGAAGGACAGGGCGAGCGCGAGGGCGAGCGGCGCCAGCACGCTCACCGTCCGGGGCCGACGCCGCGGCGGGTGCGCAGGCGGCGCAGGATCGGGTTGAGCAGGGCGTAGCGCGCCCGCATCACCGCATGCGGCAGCGCCTTGAGCGCCAGCGCGTTGGCCGGGGCGTCGGCGCGGGCCTCGCTGAGGCGGTCGAGCAGGTGCTCGGGCGTGCAGGGCTTCATCGCCACCGGATCGAGATAGAGCGGGTAGAGCAGGAGCGCGCCCGCCACCAGCTCGTCGAGGGCGAGGCGGCGGCCCCGGTCGGCCCCCGGCGCCAGATCCTCGGTGAGGCCCCAGCCGGCATAGAACGGGCGCCCGTGGGTCGCGACGGTGAGGCCGCGGATCAGCGCCTCGAAGCCCGCCAGCGAGGTCATGGTCTCGACGTGGTGCACCCGGTCGAGGAGATCGACGATCGACAGGCCGGCGACGATCCGGTCGGCGAGCCGCAGCGCCTCGGCCTCGGGGATCGCGCCCTGGCGGAAGCCCGCCTCCACGTCGGGATGCGGCTTGTAGAGCAGGAACGCGTCCGGGTTGCGGGCGCGGGCCGCCTTCAGGAGCGCGAGGTTGCCGCGCACTTCCGGCGAACCGGTGAGCACCGAGGCGTCGTCCTCGACCTGCCCCGGCACCAGCACGATGCGCCGGCCTTGCGGCAAGTCCGCGCCGGCGGCGGCGAGGCCGACATTGTACTTGCTGAGCCGCCGCGCCACGATCGCGGTGCGCAGGGCTCCGGCCCGCTCGGTCAGCTCGGGCGGGAACGCCGTCTCCTTGAGGAGATGGGCGAGCCGGCTCTCGACCCGCGGGTCGTAATAGATGCCGCGATCATCGACCACGATCGAGGCGCCGGGCTTGAGGCTGGCCCCCAGGCCGACGGAGCGCAGGAACCCGTCCTCGACGCGGGCGAAGGGCAGGCCGGCCCCCTCGCAGAGGCCGGGCAGCGCCTCGGGGCAGCGGGTCGCCCAGGCCCAGACCGCGCCGTCGTGGGCCTTGGCAAGCGCCACCGCCGCGTCGGCCTCCATGGTGTGGAGCGGGCGCCCCTCGGGGCCATCGGCGAAGGCGTCGAGCGCCTCGCGCTTCCAGCCCGAGACGCCGACGAGGACGACGCGCCGCCCGTTGCCGCGGAAGCGCGCCCGCAGCCACGCCACCCGCTCGACCGCCTCGATCAGCGGGATCGGCCGGCGCGTCCAGGGATCGAAGGCGTGGACGCCCGCACCGTAGCGGAGCGCCAGCGAACCCGTCGCCTCCATCGGGACCGGACCGAGCGCCGGATCGGTCACGAGCGCGGGCAGGCCGGCGAGATGCGCCTCGCAGGCCGCGGCGGTGGAGGCGACGTGGATGCGGGTCGCGAGCGGGAACAGCGCGAACGGATCGACGGGGGCGGTGATGACGGTGAGGCGCGGGTCGCGCGGCAGGCCGGCGGCCGGGCAGCCCTCCGGTCCTGCGGCGACGAAACGCTCGTCGGGATACGCCCGCAGCAGCCGCGCCAGGAAGGCGGGCGCGCGACCCGTCGCGGCGAGATCGGGGTCGATCAGGGCGAGCGCGGGCCGGGACGCGAAGGCGCCCTGTGTATCCGAGAAACCTTCGGGGAAGCGGTTGAAGCCGCTCAGCCGCGCGGCGCTCAGGGACAGAGCGAGCCCAGGGGCGGGTGCCCCACCGCCGAGGGGGCGCCCGGCATGGCTCAGGCGTAGGGTGGTGAGGCCGGTGGCCGGGGAATCGTAGGGGCTGAGCAGCGGCCCCGGTGCGACCCGCAGGGCCACGGCCCGGCCGGCCGGAAAGGCCGCGCCCGGCGTCCACAGCGCCGGCGTGCCGGGCCGGTCGAGACGCAAGGCGACGCCCGTGCAGGCCTCGATCTCGGCGCGCAGGCGGCGCAGCGGGCGGCCCAGCGGCAGGAAGGAACGGGGCAGCGCGGGGGCCGCGGAAGGGGGCGCATCGGCCATGATGGCCCCGCCTTAGCCCAAGGGGTGCCCCGGCGCGAGGCTGTCTCCCATCCTTCGCCTCAAGCGCCGACAGCGGCCCCTCGAACACAGCGCCCGGCCATCCGGCAGGAATTGCGGGAATCCTGGGGATGACGGCCCGATTCGACACAAGCGAGCCGCAATCGCGCGAGAAAGAAAAACCGTTCCGGCTACGGATGTGGCTGGACGGCAACGGAGATCGTGAATTGTGTTGACGTTCCGGGCACGCGGTTGCGGAGGCCGGGGACGCCATGCGAGGCGTCTGTATCAGATGCCGTCACCCCGCCGCCTTCGGGATCAGGGACACCGCGCCTCGGAATGACGCAGCCTCGCGCAGACGCTTCCGGCAGCCAAGCCGCCACGTTCCTGTTCCTGCAGGGAATCGCGTCGCCGTTCTTCTCCGATCTCGGCCAGACCCTGCGCGACCGCGGCCACAATGTCCGCCGGATCAACTTTTCGGCTGGCGACTGGCTGTTCTGGCGCCTGCCCTCCGACAATTACCGCGGCAACCGCGACGGCTGGGACGATTACGTCGAGGCCTATATCCGCACGCATTCGATCACCGACATCGTGCTGTTCGGCGATTGCCGGCCCTACCATCAGGCGGCGATCCAGGTGGCCAAGCCGATGGGCGTGCGCATCCATGTGTTCGAGGAGGGGTATGTCCGCCCCTACTGGATCACCTGCGAGCAGGGCGGCGTGAACGGCAATTCCCCGCTGCCGAAGACCGCGGAAGAGATCCGGGCGCTCGCCCGCAAGCTGCCGCAGGCCGGGCGCGCCATGCCGCTGACCGGCGACATGACCCGCCGCAGCGTCTGGGACATCGGCTTCAACATCGCCAATGTCGGCTTCCCCTACCTCTATCCGGGCTTCCGCAGCCACCGGCCGAACCACATCGTCGCCGAGTACGGCGGCTGGATCCGGAAGTTCGTCCGCCGCAACCGCACCCGGCGGCAGGCCATACAGGTCGGCGAGAACTACAAGGCGGTCGACGCCCAGTACTTCCTGCTGCCGCTCCAGCTCGACAGCGACTACCAGATCCGCGTCCACTCGCCGTTCCTCGGCGTCGAGGGCTTCATGGACCGGGTGATCGCCTCGTTCGCCCGGCATTCGAGCGCGCCGACGCGGCTGCTCGTGAAGCTGCACCCGCTCGACAGCGGCATCATGAACTGGCGCAAGCGCGCCCGGCAGGCCGCCAAGCGCCACGGCTGCAACGACCGGCTCGACTTCATCGACGGCGGCGACCTGCCCAAGCTGATCGACGGCAGCCGCGGGGTCGTGCTGGTGAACTCGACCGTGGGCATGCTGGCGCTGGAGCGCGGCAGGCCGACGCTCGCCTTCGGGCAGGCGGTCTACAACATGCCGGGCCTGACGCATCAGGGCGACATCGACACCTTCTGGGCCGATCCCAAGGCGCCCGACCGGGAGTTGATGGAGGATTTCCGCCGGGTCGTCATGCACCGCACCCAGATCAACGGCGGCTACTTCTCGCCGTCCGCCATCGAGCGGGCGGTGGCCGGCGCGGTGCCGCGGCTGGAGGCGACCCTGCCGCCCGCCGCACTCGCCGCCGCCCGCGACCGGCGCGAGGGTTCTGAGCGGGCCGGACGGCTCTCGCCGGCCTACTGAGAGCCTCTCACGAAACTCCCGCTGGGCTGCCGTGCCCAGAAGGAGAGCTCCCGGTGATCGGGCGTTTTGTGAGGCGCTCTGAGACGGCGGGCTTTACAGGCCGCGCCCCGCACCCCATCCCCCGTTCATGCCCGTCATCCTCATCACCGGCGCCTCAAGCGGCATCGGCGCCGCCCTGGCGCGGCTCTGCGCACAGCAACTAGGCGCGAATCTGGTCCTGACCGGCCGCGACCGCGCGCGGCTCGATGCGGTGGCGGCCGAATGCCGGAGACTCGGGGCGCAGGTCCGCACCGGCCTGTTCGACGTGCGCGAACGCGACACCGTCGGGGCGTGGCTGCGGGCCATCGACACCGAGAGCCCGCTCGACCTCGTCATCGTCAACGCCGCGGTGAACGGCGGCCACCCATCCGGCGCGCTGGAGACCGAGGCGACGGCGTTCGAGACCGCCGACATCAATTACGGCGGCGCGCTCAACGTGCTGCTCCCCACCGTCAGCCTGATGAGCGCCCGCGGACGCGGCCAGATCGCGCTGGTCTCCTCGCTGGCCGCTTACGCGCCGCTGCCGGACGCGCCGGCCTATAGCGGGGCGAAGGCCGCGCTGCTCGCCCACGGGCTGGCGCTGCGGACGAAGCTGAGGCCGCTCGGCGTGCGCGTCAGCGTGGTGACGCCGGGCTATGTCAGGACGCCGATGGGCGGGGTCATCAAGGGCTGGCGCCCGCTGGAGATGAGCGCGGACGAGGCCGCCGCCCGCATCCTGCACGGGTTGGAGCGCGACCGCGACGTGGTCGCCTTCCCCTGGCCGCTGGCGGCGCTGGCCCGCGGGGCGCTGCTGGTGCCCGAACGGGTGCGGTCGCTGGGCCTGCACGGCCTGCGCTTCCGCAACCGGCCGCGCCGATGAGGGCCGCACCGCGGCTCGCGATCTTCGCGCTGGAGGCCCTGCCGAACGCCCGCGCGCTGCGCCGGTTCGTCGCCGACAACTGCGAAAAAATCGCGTTCGTCGGGTTGTCGCGCGCCGAGCGCCCCTCGGCCGGTGGACTCGTGGCGCAGGTGCGCCGCCACCTCGCCCGCTCGGGGCTGCGCATCCTGCCCTATCTCGCGGTCAATTTCGGCCTGCCGGACCTGATCAACGGCCTATCCACGACGCTGCGCCGGAACGGCCCGCCGGAGGCGACGCCGCTGGCGCCGCTCTGCCGCAGCCTCGGCATCCCGGTGATGAGCGTGGACGACGTGAACGGGCCGGAGGTGGCCGACGCCTTCGCCACGCATGCGCCCGACCTGATCGTCTCGTTCCACTTCGACCAGATCTTTTCCGCGGCGACCCTCGAACGCGCCCCGCTCGGCGGCCTCAACGTCCATCCGAGCCTGCTGCCGCGCCATCGCGGGCCGACGCCGACCCTGCACGCGCTCGCCGACGGCGACCGCGCCTTCGGGGTCACCGTCCATCGGCTTGCTGCCGCGATCGATGCCGGGGCGATCCTGGCGCAGGCGGCGGTGCCGCTCCCACCGGGCACCAGCGCGACCCGAGCCGCGATGCTGCTGCACGCGCGCGGGCGGGAGCTGCTCGAGGACGTCTTGGCCGACATCACCGAGCAAGGCGCGGTGCCAAGTGGCAAAAAAACGGTGCCGGTCCTGCCCTATCGCGGCTTCCCGGACCGGGACCTACTCGCCCGGATGCACCGGGCGGGCCTGCCTCTCGTGGACCGCGGCGACTGGCGGGCCGCGCTTCGCCTCGCCTCAGGCCCGTAGGGCGGCGTCGAGGTCGTCGATCAGGTCCTGCGGATCCTCGATGCCGATCGAGAGTCGCACCACCTCCGGGCCGGCGCCGGCGGCCGACTTCTGCGCGTCGGTGAGCTGGCGGTGGGTGGTCGAGGCCGGGTGGATCACCAGCGAGCGGGTGTCGCCGATATTCGCCAGATGGCTGAACAGCTGGAGGTTCGAGACGAGCTTCACGCCGGCCTCGTAGCCGCCCTTCAGCCCGAAGGTGAACACCGCGCCCGCGCCCTTGGGCGTGTAGCGCTGCGCCAGGGCGTGATACTTGTCGGTCTCCAGCCCCGGATAGCTCACCCAATCGACGAGGTCGTGGCCGGAGAGGAAGGTCGCGACCTTGAGCGCGTTGTCGGAGTGGCGCTGCATCCGCAGCGGCAGCGTCTCGATGCCGTTGAGGATCAGGAAGGCGTTGAACGGCGACAGCGACGGCCCAAGGTCGCGCAACGACAGCACCCGCACCGCGATGGCGAAGCCGAAATTCCCGAAGGTCTCGGCCAGCACCATGCCGGCATATTCCGGCCGGGGCTGCGACAGCATCGGGTAGCGCGCATCGCCCTGCCACTGGAACGTGCCGCCGTCGACGATCAGGCCGCCGATCGAATTGCCGTGGCCGCCCAAGAACTTGGTGGCCGAGTGGACGACGATGTCGGCGCCGTGTTCGAACGGCTTGATCAGGTACGGCGTCGCCATCGTGTTGTCGACGATGAGCGGGATGTTGTGGCGCTTGGCGATCACCGAGAGGGCGGCAATATCCGTGATCACGCCGCCGGGGTTGGCGATGGATTCACAAAAAATCGCCTTGGTGCGCGGGGTGATGGCGCGCTCGAACGAGTCCGGATCGTCGGTGTCGGCCCAGACCACCTGCCAGCCGAAGTTCTTGTAGGAATGGTTGAACTGGTTGATCGAGCCGCCGTAGAGCTTGTTGGCCGCCACGAACTCGTCGCCCGGCTGCATCAGGGCGTGCAGCGTCAGGAACTCCGCCGCATGGCCCGAGGCGACGGCGAGCGCCGCCGTGCCGCCTTCGAGGGCCGCGATGCGCTCTTCCAGCACCGCGTTGGTCGGGTTGGTGATGCGGGTGTAGATGTTGCCGAAGGCCTGCAGCCCGAACAGCGAGGCGGCGTGATCGACATCGTCGAACACGAAGCTCGTGGTCTGGTAGATTGGCGTCGCCCGCGCGCCGGTCGCCGGGTCGGGGGTGGCGCCCGCGTGGATCGCGAGGGTGTTGAAGCCGGGCTGGCGGTCGGTCATCGCGAAAACTCCTCTGGGAGCCGCCGTTTACGCCCCCGGTCTCAGGGGGTGCAAGGGTGGATGCGAGGGAGGCAGGGCTGCGCAGCCGGGTTCAAGCCGAGCGACGGGCCGACCCACACCCACCACCGTCATTCCGAGGCCGCGTAGCGGAACCCGGAATCCACCCGTGATGCGGGATGCCCGGCTTGAGCTGCCTCCGTCGCGGCCAGTCGTGGATTCCGGGTTCTCGCTTTTGGCGAGCCCCGGAATGACGGCGCGGAGGTTTCAGACGGATGCTGCGTCCTACCGTTACCATCGCGCCCCTGACGATCCCGGGGGATCGTTGCCGCGCCGCACAGGCGGCAAGCGCGGCAGTCTGGACACGTTCGTATCTGGCATGTCAGAGAGCGCGTCGAGGAAATCACGGCAATCCGGTGACCGCGGGTCGCATTGATTGCCGCCGGGCAATGGTGTCTGCCATTGCGACAGGTTCAATTTCGAAAGCCTCCAGACGCGGGCGCGGCGGTCTCGCACCGCAGCCCGGCCTGACAGGCTTCGGCGCAGCGACTGACGGGAGAGTTGCACCTTGGCGGACGAAGGACCTCAGGGCACCAAGCGCGACTTCCTGTTTCTCGCGACCGGTGCAGGATTGGCCGTGGGCGCCGGCGCGGTAGCGTGGCCCTTCGTGGCCTCCATGGCGCCCGACGCCGCCACCGTCGCGGCGGGCGCGCCGCTCGACGTCGATCTGACCCCGATTCAGGACGGCCAGATCGTCAACGTGTTCTGGCGCGGCAAGCTCATCTTCGTGCGCAAGCTCACGGAGAAGGAGATCACGGACATGAAGGCCGTGCCGCTCAACCAGATGATCGACCCGGCGCCCTTTGCCGACCGGGTGAAGACCGGCCACGACCAGTGGCTCGTGGCCTACGGCAACTGCACCCATCTCGGCTGCGTGCCGATCGGCCATTCGGGCAACTTCGAGGGTTGGGCCTGCCCCTGCCACGGCTCGCAGTTCGACGCCGTCGGCCGCGTGCGCCGCGGCCCCGCGCCGACGAACCTGCCCCTGCCGCCCTACGTCTTCGCGAGCGACACCAAGCTCACGATCGGCGAAGAGGGCGGCAAGGCCGTCGCGTAAATCCAGGATACGAGAAGCCGGAGCGGGCATCCGATGAGCAGCGCACACGCGACCTCGACCTACGTCCCGAAGAGCCGCGCCGCGAAGTGGTTCGAGTCCCGCCTGCCGATCGTCGGCCTGGTGCACTCGTCCTTCGTGGCCTTCCCGGTTCCGCGGAACCTCAACTACTTCTACACCTTCGGCGCGATCCTGATCGCGTTCCTGGGCATCCAGATCATCACCGGCGTCTGGCTGGCGATGCATTACGACCCGAACGCCAGCAACGCGTTCGAGAGCGTCGAGCACATCATGCGCGACGTGAATTACGGCTGGCTCCTGCGCTACGCGCACGCCAACGGCGCGTCGATGTTCT
The DNA here is from genome assembly GCF_038442325.1 of Methylorubrum subtropicum. Taxonomy (NCBI): domain Bacteria; kingdom Pseudomonadati; phylum Pseudomonadota; class Alphaproteobacteria; order Hyphomicrobiales; family Methylobacteriaceae; genus Methylorubrum; species Methylorubrum subtropicum. The sequence goes on from NZ_JBBXMW010000018.1 coordinate 42,390, forward strand.
TCGTGGCGGTCTACGTCCACATCTTCCGCAACCTCTATTACGGGTCGTACAAGGCCCCGCGTGAGGTGCTCTACCTGCTCGGCGTCATCATCTACCTCCTGATGATGGCCACCGCCTTCCTCGGCTACACCCTGCCGTGGGGCCAGATGAGCTTCTGGGGCGCCACCGTCATCACCAACATCCTGGCGGCGATCCCGGTCGTCGGCGACACGATCCAGAGCCTGCTCTGGGGCGGCTACTCGGTCGGCAACCCAACGATCAACCGCTTCTTCTCGCTGCACTTCCTGCTGCCGTGGATGATCGCGGGCGTCGTTGTCCTGCACGTCTGGGCGCTGCACGTGACGGGCCAGAACAACCCGGCCGGCATCCCGATCAAGTCGAGCAAGGACGCGGTGCCCTTCACCCCCTACGCGACCATCAAGGACGTGTTCGCCGTCGTGGTGTTCATGATCCTGTTCGCGTGGTTCATCTTCTACCAGCCGAACTACCTCGGCCACGCCGACAACTACGTCCCGGCCAACCCGTCGGTGACCCCGGCCCACATCGTGCCCGAATGGTACTTCCTGCCGTTCTACGCGATCCTGCGGGCCGTGCCGGACAAGCTCGGCGGCGTGATCCTGATGTTCGGCGCGGTGCTGATCCTCGCCTTCGCGCCCTGGCTCGACACCTCGCGGGTCCGCTCCTGCAACTACCGTCCGGTCTACCGGGTGTTCTTCTGGGTGTTCACCGTCAACGCCGTCCTGCTCGGCTGGCTCGGCGCGAAGCCCCCGGAGGGCGGCTACGTGATCGCCTCGCAGATCTGCACCGCCTACTACTTCGCCCACTTCCTGATCGTGATGCCGCTCGTCGGCCTGTTCGAAACGCCGGACCGCGTGCCGGGCTCGATCCTCGAGACCGTGACCGGACCGGGCAAGCAGGTGAGCGGATCGGGCATGCCCGCGGGCGCCGCCGCCGAACCCGCCAAGCGCGGCTGAGCACCCTTGAGGAGACACGGTATGCGCATCGCCCTCCTCGCCGCCGCGGGCCTTCTCGCGGCGGCCCTCGGCTCCACCGGCCTCCGCGCCGAGGACGGCCACGCCCCGCAGCCGCCGCGCGAGAAGTGGAGCTACGCCGGCATGTTCGGCCGGTTCGATCAGGCGCAGCTCCAGCGCGGCTTCCAGGTCTACAAGGAAGTCTGCGCCAACTGCCATTCGATGAAGCTCGTCGCCTTCCGCAACCTCTCGGAAGAGGGCGGCCCCGGCTTCAGCGCGGCGCAGGTCAAGGCGCTCGCCGAGACCTATAGCGTCAAGGAACTGGACGATTCGGGCGCCGAGAAGGAGCGTCCGGCCCGCCCCGCCGACCGCTTCCCGCCGCCCTTCCCGAACGACAAGGCGGCCGCCGCCGCCAACGGCGGCAAGGCCCCGCCGGACTTCTCGGTGCTCGCCAAGGCCCGCACCTACGAGCGCGGCTTCCCGTGGTTCGTGTTCGATGCGCTGCCCTTCACCAGCTACTCGGAGCAGGGCGTCGATTACATCCACGCGCTCCTGACCGGCTACGAGGACGCCCCGAAGGGCTTCGAGATGCCGGGCAGCGGCTACTACAACAAGTACTATCCCGGCCACGTCATCGCGATGCCGAATCCGCTGAGCGAGGGCCAGATCACCTATCCGAAGGACGACAAGGGCCAGCCCGTCGTGCCGGAGACGGTGGAGCAGTACTCGCACGACGTCGCGGCCTTCATGGCCTGGGCGGCCGAGCCGCACATGATGGCCCGTAAGGCGCTGGGCCTGCGTGTGATCCTGTTCCTGATCGTGCTGGCCGGCCTGCTCTATTACGTGAAGAAGCAGGTCTGGAAGAAGGTCGGCGGCGAGGTCCACGGCCTCCAGCCGGAACTGCACAAGACCTACTGACGGGCCTCACCACCCGCCTTCGGAACCTCACGAACGGGCCCCTCGCGGGCCCGTTTGCTTGAGGATGCCCCCGCGGCTAAGAGGGCTTCACGAAGTCGTCAGCCGCCGCCGGGAGGGCGGTCGGGCCGGCGCTTCGCGCGCGGTACGGGACGCCCGCACGCCGGAGCGTGCCGGCGACCGCCCGGCCCGCCTGCGCCGTCCGCGACGGCATCGGGCAAAAACCGGGGCGGATACCGCACCGGACAGGCGTCACGACAAGACGGCATCGTGGGCGGAAGACGCGCGCAGACGCAACCGCCCGGCTGCGCGGAGCAGCAACGCAACACGGCACAAGGGATAAGATCCGCATGACGGCAGCGATTCTCGGCGTGATCGGCGGCTCGGGCGTCTACGACCTGCCCGGCCTGGAGGATGTCCGCGAGGAGGCGATCACCTCGCCCTGGGGCGAACCGTCCGACGCGCTGCGCATCGGCCGCATCGGCGAGACCATGGTGGTGTTCCTGGCCCGCCACGGGCGCGGCCACCGGCTCTCGCCGTCCGGCATCAACTACCGCGCCAACATCGACGCGATGAAGCGCGCGGGCGTGACCGACATCGTCTCGCTCTCGGCCTGCGGCTCGTTCCGCAACGAGCTGCATCCCGGCCTGTTCGTGCTGGTCGATCAGTTCATCGACCGCACGGTCGCGCGCGAGACCTCGTTCTTCGGCAACGGCTGCGTCGCGCACGTGCCCTTCGCCCATCCGGTCGGCCCCGGGCTGCAGCGGCGCATCGCGGCGGCGGCGGAAGCCGAGGGCATCACGGTGCACAAGGGCGGCACCTATGTCTGCATGGAGGGGCCGCAATTCTCGTCGCTGGCGGAATCGAAGTCCTACAAAGCGGCCAATTACGACGTCATCGGCATGACCAACCTGCCCGAGGCCAAGCTCGCCCGCGAGGCCGAGATCACCTACGCGACCATCGCCATGGTGACCGACTTCGATTGCTGGCACCCGAACCACGACAGCGTCGACGTCGCCTCGGTGGTCGCGGTGGCCCGCGCCAACGCCGCCCGCGCGGCCCAGCTCGTCGCCCGCGTCGCCCGCGACTTCCCCGCCGAGCGCGAGGACTGCCCGGCGGGCTCCCACCGGGCGCTCGACGGCGCGATCATGACGGCGCCCTCGCACCGCGACCCGGCGCTGCTGGCCAAGCTCGATGCCGTGGCGGGGCGCGTGCTCGGCGGCTGACCATCTCGGACGGGCCGCTCCTTCGACCGGCCCCTCCCCTCAAATCCCCTCATCCTGAGGTGCGCAGCGAAGCGGAGCCTTGAAGGAGGCCTCCAGTGTATCGCGCGGCTGGCCGGAGCCCTCCTTCGAGGCTGCTGCGCAGCACCTCAGGATGAGGGTGAGGATCGGATTATCCGTGTCGCAACGGATACGGCCAAGCTCCGATTTCGCACCGCCCCGCCACCCCGCCGATCCAAAACGCTGTGGACGATGACGGGGAAAATCGGCCAAACGGCTGAGCTTGCCCGCAAATCGCCCCGCCCTGCCATGGGGATGCCACAACCTCGGCCGTGTTTGCGCCACAAGCGGAGGCGTAACTGTTGCTCACACGCCGCTGACGGCACCGACCTTGGGATTGGGTGACGAGACAGATGCAGGGCCGCACGATCGGATCGCCGCGTACCACCCGTGACGCTCGCAAGACCGGGCGCACCACCTCCGACGTCATCTCCGTCGCCGCCCGTCCGGGCCGCGAGCACGGCAGCCGCCCGGCGCTCCTGCGCTCGGTCCTCTCGATGACGCTGCTGGCAGGCGGCCTCAGCGCGATCTTGCTCAACGCCGGCACCGATCTCGGCCGGGCCGAGGCCTCGACCAAGGCCGCCGAGCTGACGATGCCCAAGCCCCGGCTTCAATCCGTCTCGGTCGAGGCGCCGGTCCCCTCGGTGGTCGCGGCCTCGTCGAGCTTCCGCGCGGTGGACGGCCTCGACACCGACCTGACGGCGCGCACGGTGGACCGGGTCTCCTACGACTTCCTGCTGTCGCAGACCTCGACCGGCGACCCGAACGACATCCTCGAATTCGGGCCGATGAAGATCCGCCGCCATATCGTCCAGACCATCGTCAAGGCGGCGCAGGCCGTCGAGACCGATCCGGTGCTGCTGATGGCGGTGGCCGACAAGGAATCGAGCTTCATCACCGCGGTCCAGGCCAAGACCTCCTCGGCGACGGGCCTGTACCAGTTCATCGAGCGCACGTGGCTCGGCGTGATCCGCGATTTCGGCCCGAAATACGGCTACGCCCAGGACGCCGCCTTGGTGGTGCCGGACGGCAACGACCGCCCGAGCGTGCAGGACCAGTCTGAGCGTGCCCGCATCCTCGACATGCGCCGCGATCCCTACCTCTCCGCCCTGATGGCCGGCGAGATGCTCAAGCGGGATGCTGCCCGCATCGCCCTCAAGATCGGCCGCGAGCTGACGCTCGGCGAGGTCTATCTCGCCCACTTCCTCGGGGCGGACGACGCCGAGAACTTCCTGTCGCAGGTGGTCGACAAGCCGACCGCCGCCGCCGCGAACCTGCTGCCCGGCCCGGCGCGCGCCAACCGCTCGATCTTCTTCGCCGGCACCACCGGCCGCGGTCGCCACCGCAAGCCCGCGAGCCTCTCGGTGGCCCAGGTCCATCAGAAGTTCGAGGCGATGATGAGCACCCGCGGCGACCGCTACCGCGACGTCCGCAGCGTCGCCGGCCTGCTCCTCACCGCCGACGCCGACACGGTGCAATGACCCCGCGGCGGCCCGCCGCGCGACTCTCGAAATTCACCCTTCGACGCAACTGACAAGCGTCCGCTCGCTTTGTTGTGGGGCGCGGCCCGTTTCGGCCGCCCCGTAAGAGAGGAGGGTTTTTTGCCTTGAAGGGCCTGTTTCGAGATCAGTCGTATACGAGCCGGATCGACGATCCGCTCCTGCCGGGCATGAAGCTCGACCAGATCGGTCAGGCGCTGGCCTCCTGCTACGACAACCTCGTGGCCGAGGGCCTACCCGACGAGTTGGCCGCCCTGGTGCGCCGCGTCGACCGCGCCGAGCGCGAGGCCCGCGCGAAACAGCCCGCGCCCGGCTTCCGCATCGCCCTCGTGGTCGAGGACGAGGACGAGACCCGCGAACTCGCCGAGAGCGTGCTGGAGGAGACCGACCTGCACGTGGTCGGCTGCGCCAGCGCCGAGCAGGCGCTCACCTACCTGCAGGAGCACGGCGGCGAGGTGGCGTTGGTCTTCGCCGACATTCGGCTCGCCGGCGACATGGACGGGGTGCAGCTCGCCCGCGCCATCGCCACGCTCTGGCCCTGCACCCGGCTCGTCGTCACCTCCGGCGTCGATCCCGAGCCCGGCGAGGCCCTGCCCGAGGGCGCCGTGTTCATTCCCAAGCCCTGGCGCGCCTTCGACGTGCTGGTGGAGGCCGAGCGCGCCAGCCGCGACCGGGCGCCGCCGATTGCCTGAATAAAAGGCGCGCCTCTTGCAGGCTCTCCCCCGGCCGCCCGGGCCGGGCGGCAGGAGGTGAACCGACTCCATGCAGATCCGGACGGGCTTCGACATCACCTTCGAGTCGGTTCAGCCGACGCCGATGATCCTGATGCTCAATCTCCACCCGTCGCGGGTGCACGACCTCGTGACGCCGGAGACCATCACCTTCGATCCGCCGGTGCCCGTGCATCGCTACACGGACCGGTTCGACAACATCTGCACCCGCATCGTCGCGCCGGCCGGGCGCCTGACCATCGCGGCCGACTTCATCGTCGCCGATTCCGGCCTGCCCGATCCGGTGGTGCCGACCGCTACTCAGGCGGAGGTGCAGCACCTGCCCGACGACGTCCTCGTGTTCCTGATGGGCAGCCGCTACTGCGACACCGACAAACTCTCGGCCACCGCCTGGGAGCTGTTCGGCCAGACGCCGCTCGGCTGGCCGCGGGTGCAGGCGATCGTCGATTACGTCCATAACCGCATCCGCTTCGACTACATGCAGGCCGACGCCACCCGCACGGCCTTCGACGGTTACACCCAGCAGGTCGGCGTCTGCCGCGACTTCGCGCATCTGGCCGTCGCGCTGTGCCGCTGCATGAACATCCCGGCGCGCTACTGCACCGGCTATCTCGGCGATATCGGCGTGCCGCCGGTGCCGGACCCGATGGACTTTTCCGCGTGGTTCGAAGTCTGGCTCGACGGGCGCTGGTACACGTTCGACGCCCGCCACAACCGCCCGCGCATCGGCCGCATCGTGATGGCGCGGGGCCGCGACGCCACCGACTGCGCGCTCACCACCAATTTCGGTTTTCAGCAGCTTGTGAACTTCGGGGTTCACACCGACGAAGTCGGCTGAGCCGCGCTGCGGCGTTTCTAGCGATTCGTTCTGGATCACAGATCCAGAACGAATCGCTAGGTTGTTGTGCCGCATCGGCTTTTTTTCGAAAACCGGTTCCCACTTTTCGGGCCGATGCTCTGACTGTCAAGCTCGGGTGTCCCGCCGCACACCCGTCCTGTGCAAAATCTGCGATTCGGCTGGAACCCAAAAGCCACAGTCACGCTTTAAATGGCAAAGGTTCCTGCACAGGTAGACCACCCCATGAAGACCTTGGCATCTGTCTTCGCCGGCGCTGTCGGCATGTGTGTTCTTGCGGCCGGCGCGGCTCATGCCTCGCCCTACGATCCCTTCGGCTCCGATGCCGACGAGACCTATGCCGAGCCGTCGCGCGGCGGCTGGCCGGTCTACGATCCCTACGGCAGCCAGCGCGGCTCGGCGGCTCAGGGCAGCTACGGTTACGGCTCGGCCGAGGCGCAGGCGCAGGTCGCCCGCATCCCGCGCGAGGTCGTGTCCTTCGAGGGCCGCTACGCGCCGGGCACCATCGTGGTCTCCACCGCCGAGCGCCGCCTCTACCTCGTGCTCGGCAACGGCCAGGCCCTGCGCTACGGCGTCGGCGTCGGCCGCCCGGGCTTCACGTGGAGCGGCGTCAACAAGATCACCGCCAAGCGCGAGTGGCCGAGCTGGACCCCGCCCGCCGCGATGATCGCCCGCCGCCCCGACCTGCCGCGCTACATGGCCGGCGGCGTCGAGAACCCGCTCGGCGCGCGCGCGATGTATATCGGCACCTCGGAATACCGCATTCACGGCTCCAACGAGCCGGACACGATCGGTCAGGCGGTGTCGTCGGGCTGCATCCGCATGACCAACGAGGACGTGACCGACCTGTATTCGCGGGTGAAGGTCGGTGCCACGGTAATCGTGAACTGATCCGCCGGCCATCGCTCGGAACCGAGCGATGGTGCCGTCGGCCGGGCGCAAAGAGCGCCCCGCTCGAGCGGCCTCGGCATAGCCGAGGCGTCTAGAGCGAAGTGAATGTTTTCGAACGCAACGCCGCCGCCGCATCCCTCCCCCCTCTGCGGGGGAGGGTGGCCCCTGAAGGGGGTCGGGAGAGGGGAGCCCGGCTTCCGGAGATGACGGGACAACGGCGGCGAGGCAGTACCGTCGCGCTGCCCCTCTCCCGTCCGCTCCGCGGACACCCTCCCCCGCAGAGGGGGGAGGGACTTGCGTCGCGTTTTACGATCGCTGCTCTAGCAAAGCGAGAAGCCTGAGGTCGCGGATGCGACCGCCGGCGCTTGAGGCCAAAAGGAAAGAAGGCCGCGCTGGTGAGAGCCAGCGCGGCCTTTTCGTTACGGCGAGACGCGGCCCACCGCCGTCTGCGGGCCGTTTAGGAACGAAATCGGCATGTCGCAGAAGCAGCGCGCGCCGAGCGGGCGCGGGCCGGGCAGCGGGCAGGAATAGGGCTGGTCGCCCGAGATGCCGCTCTGCACCGCGTCGCAGTTCAGGCCCATCGGCCGGGGCGGCGGGCGGCCGTAATCGGGTTCGCGGTAGATGCGGCGCGGCGGGGGACGGTCGTAGCCGTCATCGTAGTACTGCGCGTGGGCGGGGGCGAGGCTGCCGGCCGCGACGAGAGCCAGGGCCGCGAGGCCGAGGCGACGGACGGAACGCATGGGTCGGACACTCCGAAAGATCGCGCCGAGGGCGCGTCGCTGAGGCCGACGTGTCTGGCGCTCCCCGGCGGCGAAAAAGCGGCGCGGGCAGGCCCAACGAAAAACGGCCCGCGCCGGGGGCGCGGGCCGTCGATGGCAGCCGGGGGCTCGGGGCCCCCGACCGTCATCCCAAAAGATTACTGGTGGTTGTTGGCGGCCTTCTGGACGTCCGAGGCGTTCTCGCGGGCGGTCTCGACGCCCTGCTCGTAGGCCGCGCGGGCCTCGCTGGCGCCCTGCTGCATCGCACTCTTGGCGTTCTCGGCGCTCTGCTGGAACGCGCTCTGGGCGAGGCCGCCGAACTCCTTGGCCTGGGCCTGGATCGCGGCGAACTGCGAACGGACGTACTCGGCCTGATGCTGCATCGCCTCCTGCACGTCGCGCGAGCGGACGAGCTTCTGGGCGAGGTCGAAGGCCGCGTTCACGTTCTGCTCGGCGAACTCGAAGCCGCGGGTCGAGAGGTTGGTGGCGTTGGTGCGCGCCAGGTCGGTCGAGCCCTGCACCGTGTCGGCGGTGCGGCGGGCGGCGCCGAGGAACGAGTCGAACGCCTTGCGGGCCTGCTCGACGCTCTTCTCGGCGAAGTCGCGCATCTCGTTCGGGATCTCGTAGTTCGGGGTGTTGGCCATGGGATGCTCCTCTCTATTCGGGTGATTCGGCGCTCTCGCGCGTTGTGCAGTGCAACATAGCGCGGGGGTGGCACTTTTTCCAGCCCCACCGCGTCCGATTAGGGTTACCAGTTGATAAACGTGTGTCGGCGGGCTTCCGTGTCTATGTCCGGTGCGTGTTAAGTTGCACAAGCCATCGTGAGCCCGTCCGTGGGAGGGTCGTCCCCACGCGGTCTCGCTGCGCTGCCGCGACGCCAACGCGATGTCCGGTTCGTCCGGGCCTCTTGATGTGAGGCATTCTTGATCAGGGTTCGGATGTCGGACCGTGCCGTGACCGTTTCCGATCCGCAGGGCCAAGCCGTGCTCGGCCGGGCGCTCGCGCGCTGGCGCGAGGATGCCGCGACCGCGCATCTCGCCCGCGAGGGCGCCGCTCTACTGGTGCTCGACGAAACGGCTGACCGCCTCCTGCACGCCGCCGGGGCGGCGGCCGCCTACGGCGTGGGCGTGGCCGGGCCGGACGGCACGGTGATGCCGGCGCTTCGCCTGTCCGAGCAGGTCCGCCGCGCCGGCCCAGTGGGCGAGCGCCCGCGCATGGTGCGCCTGCGCCTCGATCCCCGCGGCGTCGCCCCGCCGGTCGTTGTCCTGCTCGCGCGCGCCGGGCTCGACGAGGCGCGCGAGGCGCTGCTGCTGGCCCCGCTCGGCCCCCTCCCCGCCCTGCGCCCGTCCGAATTTTTTTCGGAGCCTAGCGAGGATGCGCCGGAGGCGGAGGCTCGGGACACGGCTCAAGCCGATGACGCGGCGCCTGAGCAGGAGCCGACCGAAACCGAACACACCATCGTGCCGGAGCCCCCGCCCCGCTTCGTCTGGCGCAGCGACGCCGACGGCGTGCTCATCCACGTCTCGGCCACCCATCCCGATCTCGCCGCGGTGATCGCGGGCCGGGCCTGGGCCGACCTCGCCGCCGACGGGATCGTCGAGGGAGCCGCGCTGGACGCGCTGCTGCGCGAGAAGCCGGAGACTTTCCGCGCGCTGCCGCTTCTCGTGCGGGGCCGCGCCTTCGAGCACGCCATCGACCTCTCCGGCGCGCCGATGGGCCGTCCCGGCCACGAGGGAACGGGCCTGAGCGGCTTCGCGCTGCTCAAAGAACGCCATCCGCGGCCCGAAGAGGACGAGATCGCGCCCGCGGACGCCGACCCGCCGGAAGTGGACGCGCTCTCGGTCAACGAGCACGCGGCCTTCCGCGAGGTCGCCCGCCTGCTGGGCCTGCGCTTCGCCCCCGACGATTTGGGTGAGGAGAGTGCGGACAGTGAGCGGGTCGAGGGCGTCTCGGGCCCCTCGGTCACGCCCTTCCCCACCCCGCCGGCCCGCACGGCGGAGGCCGAGGCCCGCACCCGTGCGGCGCTCGCCGAGCTGCTGGAGCGCCTGCCGGTCGGCGTGCTGGTCTACCGCGCCGACGCGGTGCTGTTTGCCAGCCAAACCTTCCTCGCGCTCACCGGCCATCCCGATCAGGCGAGCCTGGGCGCCATGGGCATCGCCCACCTGTTCCGCGGCCTTGCGCCGGATGCCCGCGGCGGGTCGGGGCCGGTGCCGTTCGCGCGGGCCGATGGCGGCACCGTCGCGCTCGCCCTCGATCATACCCGGCTCGACTGGGACGGCGCGCCCGCCGACCTCTGCCTCGTGCGCGCCGCCGAACCGCAGGCCGCGCCGCCCGCCCCGCCCAACGACGCGCGGTTGCGGGCGGAAAAGGTGCTCGACAGCCTGGAGGAAGGCGTCGTCACCCTCGACGCGGACGGCCGCGTCGTCGGCCTCAACCCGAGCGCGGCCGAACTCGTCCACGCCCATCCTAAGGAAGTCGTCGGCGGGCGCTTCGCCGACCTGTTCGCCCCCGAGAGCCTGCCCGCGTTGGAGGCCGCCGTCACCGACTCGCAGCGCTCCGGCGCGAGCGAACTCTTGGGCGTCACCGCCCGCTCGGGCGCCGCGGCGCTTCGCTTACGCATCGCGCGCCTGTTCGGCGAGGACGCGCCCGGCTACTGCGCGAGCTTGCGGGAAATCCGCGAGGACGCCCCGCCCCCCGCCCTGCCGCCGGCCACGATCCCGGCCCTTTCGCCGCCGGCCGTCGAGGACGGCGAGGCGGCGGGCGCCTGGAAGGCCCGGGCGCTCGCCCGCGTCGGGCGCGAGATCAGGCCCTCGCTCACCGCGATCCTCTCGCTCACCGACATGATGCTGTCGGACCGGTTCGACCGGGCGGATGCCGAGCGGCTGGAGGCATACCTACGCGAAGTGCGCCTGTCGGGCGGGCGCATCGCCGCCATCCTCGACGACCTGCGCGACCTCGCGGCATTGCAGGAGGGCGGCACCCTCACCTTCACCAAGGTCGGCCTCAACGACCTCGTCGCCAACTGCATCGGCACGATGCAGGCCCAGGCCGCCCGCGACCGCATCGTCGTGCGCACCAGCCTCGGGCCCGACCTGCCGCCCTTCCTCGCCGACGAGCGCTCGGTGCGGCAGGCGGCGCTCTCCGTGATCGGCAACGCCATCCGGGTCACGGAAGCGGGCGGGCAGGTCATCGTCTCGACGACGCTCGCCGACCGCGGCGAGGTGGCCCTGCGCGTGCGCGACACCGGCCCCGGCCTGTCGCCGGAGGCGGTGGCGAGCGCCCTCGAACCGTTCCGCGAGGGCGCCGAGCCGTCCGCGGAATGGGAGGGCGGCGGCTTCGGCCTGACGCTGACCAAGGCGCTGGTCGAGGCCAACCGCGGTCGCTTCCGCATCGGCAGCCGCAAGGACGAGGGCACCCTGGTCGAGATGATTTTTCCCGCGGCCTGATTCTCGCCCCTGGCCGGAGCCGGCCCGCGATCCATTTGAGAAACAAGCGCTTCGTGGCCCCGAGGGACGCTCGGACGCACCGATCGGTCGTGCATAAGAGAATTATGTGCAATTCAATTGCGCAAAATCTCGGTACTCGACCTTTTGGTGCTTGCTGCCCCTCTTCACATGCGCTTAAGAGTTTTTCCGGAAGCCCCGGCTGCGTGCACCGGCACGATACGATCGGGCACCGTTCAGGGAAGAAACAGCATGAGCGAGAAGGTCATCGACGTTCAGGACGCGTGGCGTGAGCGTGCTCTGATCGACGACGCGAAGTATCAGGAGATGTACGCGGCGTCGGTCTCGGATCCCGAGGCGTTCTGGGCCGAGCACGGCAAGCGGATCGACTGGTCGACGCCCTTCACCAAGGTCAAGGACACCAGCTTCGAACCCGGCAACATCTCGATCAAGTGGTTCGAGGACGGCAAGACCAACGTCGCCGTCAACTGCATCGACCGCCACCTGGAGACCCGCGGCGACCAGACCGCGATCATCTGGGAAGGCGACGACCCGAACGAGTCCAAGCACATCACCTACCGCGAGCTGCACGCGGAAGTCGGCCGGATGGCCAACGTCCTGCGCAACCGTGGCGTCGGCAAGGGTGATCGCGTCACGCTCTACCTGCCGATGATCCCCGAGGCCGCCTACGCCATGCTGGCCTGCGCCCGGCTCGGCGCGATCCACGCCATCGTCTTCGGCGGCTTCTCGCCGGATTCGCTGGCGAGCCGCATCAACGGCTGCGGCTCGAAGGTCGTCATCACGGCCGACGAGGGCCTGCGCGGCGGCCGCAAGGTGCCGCTCAAGGCCAACGTGGACGAGGCGATCAAGCGCGTCGAGAAGGATCTCGTCGAGCACGTCATCGTCGTGCGCCGCACCGGCGGCGACGTGGCGATGGAGCCCGGCCGCGACGTCTACTACCACGAGGCCGCCGAACAGGTGACCGACGAGTGTCCGGCCGAACAGGTCGAGGCCGAACACCCGCTGTTCATCCTCTACACCTCGGGCTCGACGGGCCAGCCGAAGGGCGTGGTGCACACCACCGGCGGCTACCTCGTCTACGCCTCCATGACCCACCAATACGTGTTCGATTACCACGACGGCGACGTCTACTGGTGCACGGCCGATGTGGGTTGGGTCACCGGCCACAGCTACATCGTCTACGGACCGCTGGCGAACGGCGCGACCACGCTGATGTTCGAGGGCATCCCGACCTACCCGTCGAATTCCCGCTTCTGGGAAGTCGTGGACAAGCACAACGTCAACATCTTCTACACCGCGCCGACCGCGATCCGCTCGCTCATGGGCGGCGGCGAGGGCCCGGTGAAGAAGACCTCGCGCCAGTCGCTCCGCGTGCTGGGCTCGGTCGGCGAGCCGATCAACCCGGAGGCCTGGGACTGGTACTACAACGTGGTCGGCGAGAAGCGCTGCTCCATCGTCGACACGTGGTGGCAGACCGAGACCGGCGGCATCCTGATCACGCCGCTGCCCGGCGCTACCAAGCTCAAGCCCGGCTCGGCCACCCGTCCGTTCTTCGGCGTGCAGCCGGTGATGGTCGATGCCGAGGGCAAGGAGTTGGAGGGCAAGTGCGAGGGTAACCTCTGCATCAAGGACTCTTGGCCCGGCCAGATGCGCACGGTCTACGGCGACCACGAGCGCTTCGAGCAGACCTACTTCTCGACCTACAAGAACCTCTACTTCACCGGCGACGGCGCGCGGCGCGACGACGACGGCTATTACTGGATCACCGGCCGCGTCGACGACGTCATCAACGTGTCGGGCCACCGCATGGGCACGGCCGAGGTCGAATCCTCGCTCGTCGCCCATCCGAAGGTGTCGGAGGCCGCGGTCGTCGGCTATCCGCACAATCTCAAGGGCCAGGGCATCTACGCCTACGTCACCCTCAACGAGGGCCTGGAGGGCGACGATTCCCTGCGTAAGGAACTCGTCACCTGGGTCCGCAAGGATATCGGCCCGATTGCCTCGCCGGACCTGATCCAGTTCGCGCCGGGCCTGCCCAAGACCCGCTCGGGCAAGATCATGCGCCGCATCCTGCGCAAGATCGCCGAGGACGATTTCGGCTCGCTCGGCGATACCTCGACGCTCGCCGAGCCCGCGGTGGTCGACGACCTGATCGAGAACCGCCAGAACCGCGCCAAGGCGTGACACCCGCCCTCTCCTCCCCCTTGCGGGGAGGAGTTGGAGGTGGGGGTGGTTCAGAATGAGGCGCCCCGGTGCCTTCTGCGCGCCCCCCACCCCTACCCCTCCCCGCAAGGGGGAGGGGAAACTGCCCGCACAACCAAAAAAGCAACCCGCCACCGGCCCCGCGACGGACCGGAATCGGCTGGGAGGAGATTCCATGAGCGCCACGCAATCGGCGGGTCCGCCCGCGACTTCGCACGTCCAACCCCTGCCCGGGGTCGTCGGCACCCTCGACAACCCCGTCGCCGATCCCCGGCTCGACCGGGTGTCCCAGAACCCGATTTTCCAAACCCTGGTGCGTGAGCGCAACCGCTACGCCTTGGTTCTGACGATCGCGATGCTCGTCGTCTTCCTCGGCTTCATCGGCCTGATCGCCTTCGACCGGTCCCTGCTGGCGACCAAGGTCGCGAGCACGACCTCGCTTGGGCTCGTTCTCGGCATCGGCGTCATCCTGGCGGCCTTCGTCTTCACCGGAATCTACGTCGCGCGCGCCAACACGCGGTTCGACGCCCTGGCCGCCGAACTCACGCGGAGCCTCGCTCGATGAGCCGCCTCTCCGCTTTCGGCGGTCGCGCCGCCCTCGGCCTGCTCGCGCTCGCTCCCAGCATGGCCCTGGCCGCCGGCCCGGATCTGGGCTCCGTTCAGCAGCAGCCCACGAACTGGCCGGCCATCGGCATGTTCCTGTTCTTCGTGCTGTTCACCCTCGGCATCACCTACAAGGCGGCCAAGGGCACGAAGTCGGCGGCCGATTTCTACGCGGCGGGTGGCGGCATCTCGGCCGGCACCAACGCGCTCGCCATCGCGGGCGATTACATGTCGGCGGCCTCGTTCCTCGGCATCTCGGGGCTCGTCTACACCTACGGCTTCGACGGGCTGGTCTATTCCACCGGCTTCCTCGTCGGCTGGCCGATCGTGCTGTTCCTCATCGCGGAGCGCCTGCGCAACCTCGGCAAGTTCACCTTCGCCGACGTCGCCTCGTTCCGGCTCAACCAGACGGCCATCCGCCTCATCTCGGCGACCGGCACGCTCGTCGTGGTGGCTTTGTACCTGATCGCGCAGATGGTGGGTGCCGGCAAGCTGATCCAGCTCCTGTTCGGCATGCCCTATCTCTACGCAGTGGTGATCGTCGGCGCGCTGATGATCATCTACGTCGCCTTCGGCGGCATGAAGGCGACGACCTGGGTCCAGGTGATCAAGGCGTGCCTGCTGCTCGGAGGTGCGACCTTCATGGCCGGAGCGGTGCTGTACCACTACGACTTCAACCCCGATAAACTGTTCGCCGCCGCCGTGCAGGTCCACCCGTCGGGCGACAAGATCATGGCACCGAGCGGCAGCCCGAGCAGCCCCGTCTTCAGCCCGATCGACACGCTCTCGCTCGGCATCGGCCTGATGTTCGGCACGGCGGGCCTGCCGCATATCCTGATGCGTTTCTTCACGGTGTCGGATGCGCAGGCGGCCCGGAAGTCGGTGTTCTACGCCACCGGCCTGATCGGCTACTTCTACATCCTCACCTTCATCATCGGGTTCGGTGCGATCACCTTCCTGATGAACGATCCGAACTACTTCAAGCTGGCGGCCGGCTGCACCGCCGAGGCGGCGAAAGCCGGAACGTGCACCTTCGACAAGATCAAGGATCTCATCGGCGGTGCGGCCAACATGCCGGCGGTGAACCTGTCGGCCGCGATCGGTGGGCCGTACTTCTTCGGCTTCATCTGCGCGGTGGCGTTCGCGACGATCCTCGCCGTCGTCGCCGGCCTGACGCTGGCCGGCGCCTCGGCGGTGAGCCACGATCTCTACGCCCAGGTGTTCGCCCGCGGGCGGACGACCGAGAAGAGCGAGGTCAACATCTCGAAGATCTCGGCGGTCGTGATCGGCATCGTGGCGATCGGTCTGGGCTACATCTTCGAGACCCAGAACGTGGCCTTCATGGTGGGCCTCGCGTTCTCCGTTGCGGCGAGCTGCAACTTCCCGGTCCTGCTGATGTCGATCCTGTGGCGCGACACCACCACGCTCGGCGCCCTCATCGGCGGCCTCGTCGGCCTGATCGCGGCGGTCGTCATGGTGGTGCTGTCGCCGGACGTGTGGGTGAAGACGTTCGGCCATGCCGAGGCGCTGTTCCCCTACAAGAACCCCGCGCTGTTCTCGATGCCGCTCGCCTTCCTGACGATCTACGTCGTCTCGAAGCTCGACAGAACCCGCCGCGCCCAGCACGAGCGGGCCGCCTTCGACGCCCAGTTCGTGCGCTCGGAGACCGGCATCGGTGCCGACAGCGCGCACGCGCACTGACGCGGCACGCACCTGAGACGAAGAAGGGCCCCGCCGCGAGGCGGGGCCCTTCCTTTTTGTCGACCGTCGAAGAACGCTCAGCGCTCGTCCGGATCGGGCCCCGCGGCGCTGGCGTTGAGCACGGTGCCGGCGGCGGGCGGGTGCCCTCCCCGCGCATTGCGAAGAATGCCGCGGATGTCGGCGCCCTCGGCGCCGAAGCGGGCCCAGGCGGCGCGGCAGCGGCTCTGGTCCGAATCGGCCCGGAAGTAGCGCTCCTGCTCGTCCAGCAGCGTGTCGTAGACGGCAGCGCGCACGCCCCGCTCCTCGCCGACATAGAGGTGGTAGATCCGGCCCCAGAACGCCTCGTCGATGTCCCATTCGCAGCCGCCGGACGCCTTCATCAGGGCGAGCTTGCGCAGGCTCTGGCGCTCGGCATGCGGCATGGTGAGGAAGCCGACCTGCGCCTTCAGCGCCCGCCCCCCGGCCGCGTAACCGGTCTCGCTGGTGAGCGCCCAGCCGAGATAGCCGCCGGAGGCGCCGAGGAGGCCGCCGGCGAGGAGGAGCGCTCTGAGAACGGTCATGGGCAGACCCCGGTTGGCAGGGGGATTCGACCTGCCAACCGTGGCGGGATCAAGGAGGATGGACGGGGTATCGTGATCGCGCGGGTCCCTGATTGATCCCCGCGAAAGCCACCGCATTCCCCCTCTCCCCGCACGCGGGGAGAGGCATTCATGGACCTTGTCGTCCATGAAGGAAGCGAAGCGGGGGTGAGGGGGACTCGACGGATGAGGCTCGACCTGAATCGCCCCCTCACCTTCGGCTGCCGCCTCGCTTTGCCGACGACAGCGTCGGCAAAGCCCTCTCCCCGCGTGCGGGGAGAGGGGATGCGCGGTACCGAGGCGATCAGATAGTATCGGAGAATTACCTCGAAAAATTACGCCTTGCGTGCCACCGTGAATCGCGCTGCGTCCTTGAGCACCCGCGCCCGCTCGCCCCACGGCGCTACGGCTTCCTCGCAGACCGCGACGAGCCGGTCGCACTCGGCGCGCGCGCCGTCGAGGCCGAGGCGGTCGACCAGGGTGGCCTTGCCGGCGTCCTTGTCCTTGCCGGTGGCCTTGCCCATGGCTTCCGGCGAGGCCTCGCGGTCCAAAATGTCGTCGGCGACCTGGAAGGCCTGGCCGAGCGCTTGGCCGTAGCGCAGCAGCGCGGCGCGCTCGTCCGCGTTGGCGCCGCCGACGAGCGCGCCGGCCTCGACCGAGAAGGCCAGGATCGCGCCGGTCTTCATCGCCTGCATCCGCAGGGTGTCGTCGATGTCGAGATCGACCGGGCCGAAGCGGCCTTCCGCCGAGAGATCGAGGAGCTGGCCGCCGACCATGCCGCCGAGGCCGGAGGAGCGGGCGAGCCCGAGCACGAGTTCGGCGCGGATGGCAGGGTTCGGCTGCCAGCGCGGATCGGCGGTGACCTCGAAGGCCAGCGTCAGCAGCGCGTCGCCGACGAGGATGGCGGTGGCCTCGTCGTAGGCCTTGTGGACGGTGGGCTTGCCGCGGCGCAGGTCGTCGTTGTCCATCGCCGGCAGATCGTCGTGGACGAGGCTGTAGCAATGGACGAGTTCGACGCCCGCGCCCGCCGCGAGCGCCGCATCCTCGGCGCCGCCGAGCATGCGCGCGGTCTCGATGGCGAGGAACGGGCGCAGCCGCTTGCCGCCGCCGAGCACGGCGTGGCGCATCGCCTCCATCAGGCGCGGCGGGCGGGCGATCTCGCCCGCGTTCAGGTTCGGCCCGAGAAGCTCGACCAGAAAACGCTCGACGGTGTCGGCGACCTCGGCGAGCCTGTGGGTAAACTCGTAGCCCGACGCGTCCGCCTTGACCGAGGGGGTGGGAGACTGCGTTGAGGTCATCGGGATGGGCCTGGATCGGGGAGGGGCGGAGCCGCCGTGCGCCGGAGCGATGACAGCGACGCGGAGCCGCGCGGACGCGACCTGAGGGTGGTGACGCAGCCGAGGCGGCGGGGCGGGGGTCTGCGGCGCATCGCGACGCTGATCACGCTCGCTCCCCTCCTCGTCGTCGTCCTCACGCTCACGCTGGCGCTCGTCTATAGCGTGGCGACCCCGCCCTCAACCCTGATGCTCGGGCGCTGGCTCTCGGGCGAGGCGGTGCAGCGGGACAGCGTGCCTCTCGACGCCATCAGCCCGGCCCTGATCCAGGCAGTGGTGGCCTCCGAGGACCAGCGCTTCTGCCTGCACAATGGCGTCGATTGGGGGGCGCTGCGCGACGTCGTGGACGACGAGGAGGGGCCGAGCCGGGGCGCCTCGACCATCACGATGCAGACGGTCAAGAACGTCTTCCTCTGGCCCGGCCGCTCCTACATCCGCAAGGCGCTCGAAATCCCGCTCGCCGTGATGGTCGATGCCCTCTGGGGCAAGCGGCGGACGATGGAGGTCTATCTCAACGTCGCCGAGTGGGGCGACGGAATCTTCGGCGCCGAGGCGGCCAGCCGCCACTGGTTTCGCAAGAGCGCCCGCGACCTGAGCCGGGGCGAGGCGGCGCTGCTCGCCGCCATCCTGCCGAACCCGATCCTGCGCAGCGCAGGGAAACCCACGCCGGGCGTGCGGAGGATCGCCGCCCGCATCCAGGGGCGGATGGGGCAGGTGGATGGCTTGATGGGGTGCCTGAGGCGCTGAGGCGCGCGGCATCGGGCTGGCCTCGACAACACGGGCCGTCATTCCGGGGCTCGCCGCGGGCGAGAACCCGGAATCCACGACTGGCCGCGACGCCTCGCAGGGCCGCGCATCACGGGTGGATTCCGGGTTCCGCTGCGCGGCCCCGGAATGACGTGCGTTTCATGTCAAGGCAGCGATCACATCGGCGGCCCGCGTTCGAAGCCCTGTCGTCCGCCTCATCGACGTTGACTTCCCTCCCCCACCTCCCCCAAACCCGCCGACGCCCTCCCGGGGGCGAAGCACCCAAAAAACGGTCCGATCATGCCCATCCTGACCTTCCCCGACGGCAACACCCGCGCTTTCGAGGCCGCGGTGACCGGCCGGACCGTGGTCGAAGGCATCGCCAAGTCGCTGGCCAAGCGTACCGTCGCCATGGCGCTCGACGGCGTGGTGCAGGATCTGGACGACACGATCGCGCAGGACGCCGCGATCGAGTTCATCTCCCGCGACGATCCCCGCGCGCTCGAACTGATCCGCCACGATTGCGCGCACGTGCTGGCGGAGGCCGTGCAGGCGCTGTGGCCCGGCACGCAGGTGACGATCGGCCCGGTGATCGAGAACGGGTTCTACTACGACTTCGCGAAGCCTGAGCCGTTCACGCCCGAGGACTTCCCGAAGATCGAAGCGAAGATGCGCGAGATCATCGCGCGCGATGCGCCCTTTACCAAGGAGGTCTGGAAGCGCGACGACGTGAAAAAGCTCTTCGCCGATAGGGCTGAGAGCTACAAGGTCGAGCTGGTCGATGCGATTCCGCCGGGCGAGGATCTGAAGATCTACCGCCAGGGCGAGTGGTTCGACCTGTGCCGCGGCCCGCACATGACCTCGACGGGCAAGATCGGCACCGCGTTCAAGCTGATGAAGGTCGCGGGCGCTTATTGGCGGGGTGACGCCGCCAACCCGATGCTGACGCGCATCTACGGCACCGCCTGGGCCACTCAAGGAGATCTCGATGCCTACCTGCATCGTCTCGAAGAGGCCGAGCGCCGCGATCACCGGCGGCTGGGCAAGGAAATGGACCTGTTCCACTTCCAGGAGGAAGGCCCCGGCGTCGTGTTCTGGCACGCCAAGGGCTGGACGGTGTTCCAGGAGCTGATCGCCTACATGCGGCGGCGCCTGCGCGGCGACTATCAGGAGGTGAACGCGCCGCAGATCCTCGACAAGGCTCTGTGGGAGACCTCTGGCCACTGGGGCTGGTACCGCGAGAACATGTTCGCCGCCCAATCCGCGGGCGACGAGGCTGAGGACAAGCGCTGGTTCGCGCTCAAACCCATGAACTGCCCCGGCCACGTGCAGATCTTCAAGCACGGCCTGAAATCCTACCGCGACCTGCCTCTGCGCATGGCCGAGTTCGGCGTGGTCCACCGCTACGAGCCGTCGGGCGCCATGCATGGCCTGATGCGCGTGCGCGGCTTCACCCAGGACGACGCGCACATCTTCTGCACCGAGGACCAGCTCGCCGCCGAGTGCCTGAAGATCAACGAGTTGATCCTCTCGACCTACGCGGATTTCGGCTTCGACCAGATCCTCGTGAAGCTCTCGACGCGGCCCGAGAAGCGCGTCGGCTCCGACGAGTTGTGGGACCACGCCGAGGCCGTGATGACGCGGGTGCTGGCGCAGATCGAGGAGCAGTCGGGCGGGCGCATCCGCACCGCGGTGAACCCCGGCGAGGGCGCGTTCTACGGCCCGAAATTCGAGTACGTCCTGCGCGACGCCATCGGCCGCGACTGGCAGTGCGGCACGACCCAGGTGGACTTCAACCTGCCGGAGCGGTTTGGCGCGACCTATATCGACGCCGACAGCCAGAAGAAGCCGCCGGTGATGGTCCACCGCGCCATCTGCGGCTCGATGGAGCGCTTCACCGGCATCCTGATCGAGCATTTCGCGGGGCACTTCCCGCTCTGGATCGCCCCGGTGCAGATCGTGGTGGCGACGATCACCAGCGAGGCGGATGCTTACGCCCGCGAGGTCGTGCGGGTGCTGGAGCGGGCGGGCCTGCGCGTGGACGCCGACCTGCGCAACGAAAAGATCAACTACAAGGTCCGCGAGCACTCGCTGGCCAAGGTGCCGGTGCTGCTGGCGCTGGGCAGGCGCGAGGCGGAGGAGCGCACGGTCTCGGTGCGCCGTCTCGGCAGCCAGAAGACCACGACGCTGACGCTCGACGCGGCGCTCGCGGCCTTCGTCGAGGAAGCGACCTCGCCGGACCGCCGCCGGGCCGAAGCGGTGACCGAGAGCCGCCCGAGCACCGATACGGTGCTCGACGGGCAGCATGTGGAGCAGCCGGCGCCGTAGCGCCGGCTTCAACGCCCCGCATCCCACCCAATCCCCTCATCCTGAGGTGCCCGCCTTGGCGGGCCTCGAAGGAGGGCTCCAGCGTATCGCGCGATCCCTGGAGCCCTCCTTCGAGGCTGCTGCGCAGCACCTCAGGACGAGGGATTCGGGTGGGAGGAGCCGGTGGTCTCCACCGCCTCGCAGGTCAACGGCGGCGGCGCCTCGACGCTGCGCCAGCGGCCGTAGGCCCAGGGGCGGTGCCATGCGGCGCCCTCAGGCGTGCGCTCCGGCACAAGATCGATGCCGTGGGTGCCGAACGGGCCGCAGCGGCAGATGCGCGAGAATCCCATCCAGCCGCCGGCCCAGAGCCCGTGCCGCTGGATCGCCGCGTCGGTGTATTCCGAACAGGACGGCCAATGTCGGCACTGGCGCCCGACCAGCCCCGACAGGGTGAGCTGGTAGCCGCGGATCGCGATATGCGCGGCGCGCCGGATCACGCCGCCTCGGGGGCGCCGGAACCCTTAGCAGCCGCGATCCGATCGAGGGCATCCACCACCGCGTCGAAGGTGAGCAGCGTCGAGGCGTGGCGGGCGCGGAAGTCGCGCACCGGCTCCAGCACGGCCAGATCCGCCCACTTGCCGTCCGGCACCGGGCCGTTCTCCTTCAGCATCGCCCGCATCCGGGCGCGAACCTCGCGCAACTCATCGGCGCTGGAGCCGACGACGTGGCGCGCCATCAGCGAGGACGAGGCTTGGCCCAGCGCGCAGGCCTTCACGTCGTGGGCGAAGTCGGTGACCGTGCCGGCCGAATCGGTGACGAGATCGACGGTCACGGTCGAGCCGCACAGCTTGGAATGCGCCGTGGCGGTGGCGTCGGGCGCGTCGAGGCGGCCGAGCCGGGGGATGTCGGCGGCCAGTTCGAGGATGCGGCGGTTGTAGATGTCGTCGATCATGGCGGACCTTCCTGTCCACGGCGCCGGTTCGGTGCGGCTCTCAAGGAAACGTGGAGCCGGATGCGCGTGCCGTGCATTGCGCGGCGGCGCGAATGCGTCGATATAGGCGCGACGAAGCCGTTTCGCGAGAATGGCCCCGTCGATCCCGGTCACGCCCCGACCCCGGATTCGGATCGTTCGAGGGCGTCGGCACTTCGTGAGAGCGCCGGGACGGATCGACGATGTACGCCAAGCCCGACAGCACGACCATGAAGGCCCGTGTCGCGAAGGCCGGAGATGCCATGGATGCCGCCCTCAAATCCCTCTCGTACGGCATGAGCGACGACGAGCGACGCACGAACGCCGTCGGCCTCGACGGGATGCGCGGCGCCAACGATGCCGGCCGCCCCGAGGGCTCGGCCAACATCGCGCCGCTGCCCGAATCGGCCCAGCGCGTTCCGAACGAGGTCGCGCTCGGCCGCCCGAGCCGCCAGGAGGCCGAGGCCGCCGTGCGCACGCTGCTGCGCTGGGCCGGCGACGACCCGACCCGCGAGGGGCTGATCGACACCCCCGCCCGCGTGGTGAAGGCCTACGAGCAGATTTTTGGGGGCTACAAGGCCGATGCGGACGCGTTGCTGGAGCGCGTGTTCGAGGAGGTCGAGGGCTATTCCGACGTCGTGCTGGTGCGCGACATTCCGTTCTACTCCCATTGCGAGCACCACATGGTGCCGTTCATGGGGCTCGCCCACATCGCCTATTACCCGATCAAGGGCGTGGTCGGCCTCTCCAAGCTCGCCCGCGTGGTCGATGCCTTCGCCCGCCGCCTGCAGACGCAGGAGACGATGACGGCCCAGATCGCCGACACCATCGAGAGCATCCTGCAGCCCCGCGGCTGCGCCGTGATGATCGAGGCCGAGCATCTCTGCATGGCGATGCGCGGCGTGCAGAAGGCCGGCGTCTCGACCATCACCACGCAGTTCCGCGGCGTCTATCGGGACGATCCGAGCGAGCAGGTCCGCTTCCTGACGCTGGTCCGCGGCGGCAAGGCCTGAACGCCCGATCATGACCGAGCCGTTCGAGAGGCCCGGCGCCCGCGCCGAGGTCGAGGAGGGCACCCGCCTCACCCCGCGCTTCGGCCCGGATGGGCTGGTGAGTTGCATCGCCGTCGATGCCCAGGACGGGCAGGTGTTGATGCTCGCCCACATGAACGCCGAGGCGCTGGCCCGCACCCTTGAGACCGGCGAGGCGTGGTACTGGTCGCGCTCCCGCAACGAACTCTGGCACAAGGGCGCGACCTCGGGGCAGGTGCAGCGCATCGTCGAGATGCGGGTCGATTGCGATCAGGACGCGCTGCTGATCCGCGTCGAGGTCGGCGGCGACGGTGGCTGCTGCCATACCGGGCGCCGCTCCTGCTTCTACCGCACCGTCTCGCGCGACCCCGAGACCGGCGCCGCCGTCCTGGCTCCCGCCGGGCGATGAGGCTGGAGGCGCACGCCCCCGCGCCGCGCCTGTTTCCGGAAGGGGCGGTGGAGCCCGTCGCATCCCGCCCCCGCGCGCCTGGCATCGGGCTGGCGCTCGGCGGCGGCTCCGCCCGCGGCTGGTCGCATATCGGCGTGATCGAGGCGCTCGAAGAGGGCGGCATCTATCCCGAAGTCGTGGCCGGCTGCTCCATCGGCGCCGTCGTCGGCGGGGCCTACGCCGCCGGGCGGCTCGGGGCGCTCAAGGACTTCGCGCTGTCGCTCACCCGGCGCCGGGTGATGGGGATGATTGATCCGCGCCTCACCGGCTCTGGCCTGATCGCGGGCGAACGCCTGCGCCGCCGCCTCGCGCGCGAATTGACCGGGTACGACATCGAGACACTGCCGCTGCGCTTCGCCACCGTGGCCACCGAGTTCGGCACCGGCCACGAGGTCTGGCTGACGCGGGGTTCGCTGGTCGAGGCGGTGCGCGCCTCCTACGCCATCCCCGGCGTGTTTCCGCCGGTCGCGCTCGAAGGGCGGCTGCTGATGGACGGGACGCTGGTGAACCCGGTGCCGGTGCGGCTCGCCCGCGAACTCGGCGCCGACCTCGTCATCTGCGTGAACCTCGCCTGCGAGAGCCGCCCCCGCGCCCGCGTCATCCGCCCCGGCCTCGATCCCGAGGAAGCCGTCCAAGCGGCGGCCGAGCCCGACGAGGCGGAGATCGAGCGGACGCTGGAGGCCACCGTGCGCCGCCGCGGTCGCTGGGCGCTGCTGACCGGCGCGAGCCGCCGCCTGATGGGCCGCCGCGCCCGGCCCAAACCTCCGCAGGAGATCGGCCGCACCGCGCCGGGCGTCGCCCGCGTGATGCTGGACGCCTTCAACATCACCCAGGACCGGATTTCCCGCGCGCGGCTGACCGGCGAGCCGCCGGACGTGTCGATCCGGCCGCGGCTCGGCGAGTTCGGCCAGTTCGAGTTCCACCGCGCCGAATACGCGATCGATCTCGGCCGTCAGGCCGGCCGCGCGGCCTTGCCGGAGATCCGGCGGATGATGGAGAGCGCGGCGGCGCGGTGCTGACACCGCCGCACGCTTTGAAAACACACCGACCGTCATTCCGGTGCTCGCCGCAGGCGAGAACCCGGAATCCACGACTGGCCTCGACGCCCCGTGGCACCGCGCATCACGGGTGGATTCCGGGTTCCGCTGCGCGGCCCCGGAATGACGGTGGGGTTTTGCTAAGCCACCTTCGGCGCCCTCAGGCCATCGTGATGTAGTCGCGCATCGCCTGGTGCTCCGCCTCGACGGCGGCGATGCGGCGCTTGACGACGTCGCCGATGGAGACGACGCCGATCAGGCGGCCCTCCTCGACCACCGGCAGGTGGCGGAAGCGGCCCTCCGTCATCGTCTCCATCACCTCCTCGATCGAGGTGCGGCGGGTGCAGGTGACGACCTTGGCGGTCATGTAGCGCGAGACCGGCTGGTCGAAGGCGGAGGCGCCGTCGCAGGCGAGCGCGCGCATCACGTCGCGCTCCGACAGGATGCCGATGACCCGGCCCCCGGAATCGCCCACGACCAGGGCGCCGATGCGCTTCTCGGCCAGCGTGTGGATGGCCTCGTCGATCGTGCGGTCCGGCGACACCGTGGTGACGGTCGTGCCCTTCTCCGCGAGAATGCGTGCAACGCTCATGTAGTCCCCTCCCAGTTGGATCGCGCCGTCAGCCCCGCGGCGCGAGAGCGATCCGGGGCGGGTTGGGCCCCGCCTCCGATGCGGCGATTGTGTGGCACCCCCGCCGCACTGTCCAGCATTTGGTGCAAAATAAACTGTCAGCGCGGCGAGCGTTCAGAAAGAAATTTCCACAACCGATCATGAGGGAGACCCTGCGGGACCGCCTCCGGTTCCCGCAGGCGGCTTCACTGCGACTGGCGGCGGGTCACCGTGGTGCGGTTGGGGGCGGTCTCGCCCTTGTCTTGGTAGAGGGGCACGATCGCCCGCAGCCAGCCGCGGGTCTCGTGGCCACCGTAATTGCGCTCGACCACGTCGCGGGTGACGTAGGCCTGGATGTTCACCGGCCCGAAATTGTAGCCGACGAGGCCGCCCACCGCGATCTGCCCCTGCGAGCGGTAGCTCGCCACGCCGGTCGGCAGATCGGTCGAGCCGAAGGCGACGGGGCCGACCTGCCACTTGCCGAACTTCTTCGTCAGGGTCAGGTCGAGGTTGATGTAGTCCGGGTAGAGCGTGCCCGTGGGCGAGCGGGTGTCGAGGAAGACGCCGTAGAGCATGTTGGCGGTGATGTTCCAGTCGTTGCCGGTGTAGCTGATGGCGAAGCGGTGGCTCAGCGAGGCGGACTGGGTCAGGAACTGCGTCTCGATCGGCAGGTAGCCGCCGAACAGGTAGCTGACGCCGATGTCGTTGCCGAGGTTCCAGGCGAGCTGGCCGGCGAGCAGCGTCTGGCCGATGCCGCTGTTGTAGGGAGCGCCGCGGGTGCTGGAGGCCGCGACCGGCTGGGTGACGAAGAACTGGACCCGCGCGTTGAACAGGTTCCACGGCGTCGCCCAGGCGAAGGTCGGCAGGTTGACGTTGCTCTCCGAGCTCAAGGGCGCGGTGTCGCGCACGCCGAAGCTCGACGTGTTGACGAAGTAGAGGCCGACCGGGAGCTGGGCGCCGACCGGCAGACCAATGGTCTGGCCCGGCTGCGCGGCCGAACCGGCCAGGGCCGGGCCGGCGGCGAGCGTGGACAGGAGGACGGCGAGGATACGACGTGTCACCGGGGATACGCTCCGTCGGACGCGCGGCGACCGCCGCCGCACTCCCTGATCCTGACGGATGGGCGGAGCGGTTTATTGCCGGCGAACGGTCCCGGTGGTTGCGTCGCCGGGCGGGTGTCGCCCAAAGGGCACGGTTTCGGGCACGGTTTCGCCTCAGCGGCGCCCGCGCGGCTCCATCAGTGGCAGCAGGAAGAAGCCGGCGAGGAAGCCGCCGAGATGCGCGTCCCAGGCGATCGGCCCGTCCGCGCCGCCGAGCGGCAGGGCGAGGAGGCCGAACAGCAGGTTGGTGGCCAGAAGCACGCCGAGGAACAGCATCGCCGTACGGTTGCGCATCAGCTCGGGGATGGTCTGCAGGGGCGGTCGCGGCGGCAATTGCCAGGGGGCCGCCGATAGGAAGGGAGGCGGCGGCTGGAACACGAAGCGGGCCGCCGCGGCCATGAGCGCCGAGATGCCGGCGGACGCCCCGACCAGCGGCATCGCGCTGTCGGGATCGAGGAAGAGATGGAGCGCGGCCCCCGCCACGATGCCGGCGAGCGCGATCAGGCCGTAGCGCAGCGCGCCGTAGCGGCGGGCGACCGGCGCGCCGAAGGCCGCGAGCCAGACCGAGTTGAAGATCAGGTGCGTCCACGAGCCGTGCAGCAGCGCGTAGCTGACGAAGGTCCACGGCATCGCGGAGGCGTCGGAGACGAGGTAGCGGGCGAATTCCCGGCGGGCGGCGGCGATGGCGGGCTCGCTCACCGCCTCGCCCGCGGCCCGGACGATCTCGGCGGCCCGCGACGGATCGAGGGCGGCGGTCCAGCGGGCCGGGATGAAGGCGAGGTCGAGCAGCACCGACAGGTCGAGGGCGTCGGGCAGCACGCTGCGCACGACGTGGATGGCCGCCAGCACCGCGATCGAGGCGGTGACGATCCCGGGCAGGTTGAAGACGGGCACGCGGCCCTGTCGCGGCAGATCGGGAGAGGCATCCATGCCGCACCATGTCGGCGCGCCCGGCTTCGCCGCAAGCCCCGCGGCGGCCGAATCCGCGTGCGTCCACGCCGCAGCCATTCAGGAAAGCCGCGGGAGGGCCTTCTGCAGGCGCCTCCCGCGCGGCCACCGGCCCGACGCGGGCCCCGGCCGAAGTGATGGCGTCGACATCGCTCTCGACGTCCCGATCGTCTCGCGGACGCCGATCCGCGGCAAGTACGCAGTCCTGGCAACCTTTCGTTAAGGTTAAGGAAGGGTTACCCGCGCGGGAATCGGGCGGTGAGCATAGGGTGTGCTCCGGAAGACGTGAGCGGCGGGTCGAGACAGGCGTTTTGCCCCGCAACGAACCGTCAAGGGTCCGAGACGAAGCGGGCCGTACCGATGCGGAACACCATGAAGCATCCCACCAGCCGCCAGCTCCACGCCTACTGGAACCGCCTGCGCGGCACCCGCTCCGCCCCTGAGCGGGGCGAGATCGAGCCCGGCGAGATCCGCAATCTCCTGGCCGACAGCTTCATCCTCGAAATCGATCCGGGCCGCCGCACCTGCGCGGTGCGGCTCGCGGGCACGCGGCTCTGCGCCCTGTTCGGGCGCGAGCTGCGCGGTGGCCCGTTCGCCGGGCTGTGGCCGGCGAAGGCGGGCGGGACCGAGGCCGATCGGATCGAAGCGTACCCCTGGCGCCTCGTCGAGGCCGTCACCGCCGACACGGTCGGGATGGTCGCGGGGCTGACCGGCACCACCGCCCGCGGCGAGAGCCTCGACCTCGAACTGGTGCTCCTGCCCCTGCGCCACCGCGGCAAGACCGAGGCGCGGATGCTGGGCGCGCTCAGCCCCCACACCATCCCGCCCTGGCTCGGCATCCGCCCGATCCTGCATGTCGAGACGGTCTCGCAGCGGGTGCTGGCGCCGGCCTGCGACGCGGCGGCCCGCGACTTCGCCGAGGCGTTGCCCGAACCTGCCAACGATTCCCGCCCCGCGCGCTTCGGCCACCTCCTCGTCCACGAGGGCGGGCGCGGCGGCGCATGATCGGCGCGGACCACAACCGGAGGGGGATGTCAGGGTGTCGGCCAAGGTCTCGGCAAGTGTTTCGTAACCGACCCGGCGGTACTGATCGGGGCTGAGACGTTTGATCTCTCGACGGCCGGACCGCCATGATCGAGCACGCCCCGAGCGGCACCCCCATTCGCATCGCAGACCAGCGTCGCCACCAGCGGGTGCGCGCCGAACTGCTCGGCCGCTACATGCTCGCCGACCGGCGCGAATACCCATGCCAGACCGTGGATATGTCCCCCGGCGGCGTGCGCCTGACCTGCGCCGTGCTGGGCTCCGTCGGCGAGCGCGTGGTGCTGTATCTGGAGCAGATCGGGCGGCTGGAGGGCGTGATCGTGCGCCATCCCCCCGGCGGCTTCGCGATGCAGCTCAACGCCACCCCGCGCAAGCGCGACAAGATCGCCTCGCAGCTCATGTGGCTGGCCAACCGCGACGGTCTCGGCCTGCCCGAGGGCCGCACCCACGAGCGCCTCGTGCCGACTCATCCGGGCGTGCAGCTGCGCCTCGACGGCGGCCGGACGATCTCGGCCCGCGTCATCGACATCTCGATGTCGGGCGTCGCGCTCGCCACCACGACCACCCCGCCGATCGGCACCGCCGTCATGGTCGGCTCCACGCCGGGCCGGGTGGTGCGCTACTTCGAGGGCGGCATCGGCGCTCAGTTCATGCTGCCGATCTCGCCGGACCGCTTCCACGAGGGCATCCGGCTGTAGGCCTCCGCCCTCACAGGCTCCACGATCCGCCCCTCGCCCGACCGCCCGTCGCGCGAGGGGTTTTTTGTTTGTGCCGCATGCGGCTTCCCGTCGATCACCGCGGCCGCCGCCCCACGCCGTCATTGCGAGGCGAAGCCGAAGCAATCCAGGGCGCGACCTGTTCGGAGAAGGCGAGACCGCGCCGACGAAACGGCCACGTGCGAGCTTTCCCTTGTGAGTGCGGAGCGCTGGATTGCTTACGCCGCGCCTCGCAATGACGGAGTGCGGTGGAATCGCGGCGACAGGCCGGAACACCATCGGAGACGGCAGAAAACCGCCGATCCGACTCGGTCACGCTTCCGCAGGGTTTCCCGCCCCCTAACGCGACCGCGAGGATTCGCGCGAACCCTCTGAACTCCCCTTCGCCCTCCCGAACGGAGCGTGGCCGTGGGCGGCGAATCGATAAAATTGCGCGGATCGGCTTCAGCGCGGCGGAGGGGGTGCGGCGACATCCTGGCCTCGTTCGAAGGACAGCCGCCATGCGCAACGCCGACACGGGAACTCTCAAGGCCGGATGGAAGACGGCGCTGCTCGCCGCGCTGACGCTCTGCGCCGGCCTCGTCGGCGCCGCGCAGGCCCAGACGGTCGCAGCACTCCCCGTCGCGCTGCCGGGCACGAGCGCCGGCTTGGTCCCCGGTGCCGAGGCCCGTCCGATCCTGGCCTGGACCGATTTCTGCCGCAGCTATCCGGCCGAGTGCGCCTTCGACCGCAACGAGCCCACCCGCGTCACCCTCACCCCCGCGATCTGGAACACCATCGTCTCGGTCAACCGCCGGGTGAACCGCACGATCCGCCCCGTGACCGATCAGGAGCATTGGGGCCGCCCCGACCGCTGGGATCTGGCCGAGGACGGCGCGGGCGATTGCGAGGACTTCCAGCTCCTGAAGCGGCGACTGCTGGCCGAGGCCGGCCTGCCGCGCCGGGCCATGCGGATGACCGTCGTCATCGACGAGAAGGGCGAGGGCCACGCGGTGCTCACCATCATCACCGACCGCGGCGACTACGTGCTCGACAACAAGACCAGCGCGATCACCGCATGGCACGAGACCGGCTACGTCTTCATCAAGCGCGAGGGCCAGGACGCCCTGGCATGGGTCTCGCTGGGCGGGGCCAGCTCGCCGATCACCACCGCCAACCGGTGACGGGCGCGACGCCGGCTTTCTGAGCCGGGCGCCTCGTTCCCCGGCCGGCATCGCGAGAGCCGACAGGGAGGCGCCGGTGTGGCCCGATTGCCAGCACGCTCACGAATGTCCCGCTCCGGCACGGGAAGGCGGCCGGAGCGTGTCACCCTTTCTTCACTTTCGCCTTGAGCCCGCCGCAGCCGCGTGCAAGCTTCACCGTGAAACAGGGGCGGCAGGACGGTCGGCCATGCGGTACGCGGTGCTCGGGGGCGTCGGCGACGGATCGGCGTTGTCCCGCGGGGTGCTGGGGCGGCGCCTGCGGCGGGCGGCTCACCTGTCGATGGTCGGCGCGATCCTGCTGCTCGGCGGCGCCACCACCCAGGCCCAGACCGTGGCCTCGCTGCCGGAAAACGGCACCGCCGCCGAGCAGGGCGCGCCCGCCCGGCCGGTCGCCGCCTGGAACGACTTCTGCGTCCGCCACCCCTCCGAATGCGCCGTCGACACCGCGGAGCCGGCCGTCATCGCCCTGACGCCGGCCGTGTGGCAGGCGCTCTCCAGCGTGAACCGGCGGGTCAATGGCCGCATCAAGCCGATCACCGACGCGGCCCATTGGGGCGTGGTGGACCGCTGGGACTTCCCCGACGACGGCTTCGGCGATTGCGAGGACATCCAGCTCCTCAAGCGGAAGATGCTGATCGAGCGGCGCCTGCCGCGGCGCGCGCTCCGCATGACCGTGGTGATCGACGAGATCGGCGAGGGCCACGCGGTGCTGATGGTCCGCACCGACCGCGGCGACCTGATCCTCGACAACAAGACCAACGCGGTGCTGCCGTGGCAGCGCACCGGCTATTCCTTCGTCAAGCGCGAGGGCCAGGACGGCAAGGCCTGGGTCACCCTCAACAACGGCGCCTCGCCGGTGACGACCGCGAACCGCTGACCGGACGGCGCATCCGACCGGATGACGGTGTGGTCGCGGCGGCACAGCGGCGGCAATTTGGGCGACAGCCGTCTTCTCACCCTTGGTGTGCGGATCGTCCGCGGATAGCCCTCAGGCATCGATCCTGAGTTGCCGCCGGGCCCCGACGATCATGCGTGCCGTTCCCCGTCTCGTGTCCCTCGCCCTGGTCGCCTCCGGCCTTGCCGCCTGCCAATCGACGATGGTGCCGCCATCGGCCGTGCCGGGCGGCGCGGTGCCGGCCTCGCTGCCGCCCGCCGTCTCCGCTCTGCTGCCGTCCAACTATCGCGAGCAGGTCGCCGCCCACGTCGTCCACCAATACATGACCGACGCCGAAGGCCCGGCGGAGGTCACGCCGATCTCGGCGGGCGGCAATTGGAAGCCCGAGGCGGGCAGCTTCCAAGTCCGTTTCCCGGTCAGGGAGGAGAAGGCACAGGGCGTCTACTTCGTGCGCCTCGGCGACGGTCCGCGCCGACGCTGCATCACGGCATCGGTCGATCACAGTTTCTTCTCCGACAAAAAGAGCATCGTTCTTAAGACCCGGAAGATCGACGAATGGACCACCTGCGGGGACGGCCCGTGGGAACCCTTTCCGGAGCTTGAGCGGATGGTGGCTGCCGTCCGCGCCTGCCTCGGCCGCGGGGAGAAGACCTGCGAACTCTCCGTCAAGGCGCCGGAATCCAAGACAACCGAGGCCAAGGTCGCCGAGACCAAGCCGGCCCGCGGGAGGCGCTGAGGCGCCCGCGACGCCGCCGGGTGGTATCGGCGAGAGGCCAAAGCGGCTATCGGTCGGGTTTCCAGGGCTCCCGCAGCCCGGCTTTCGGCAGCCACGCCCCGCATGACCGCGCTTCCTGAGGACGCATTTCCGGCGCTCCTGCCGCTGCCCTCCCTGCTGATCGAGGCGGGCGAGGCCGGCGCGGCGATCCGCGCCGCCAACCCGGCGCTGCTGACGCTGACGGGTTTTTCGGAAGGTGACCTGATCGGCCAGCCGCTGGCCGCCCTCGAATGCCGCCACGCGGACCATGCCGGCTGGGCCGCCCTGCGCGACGCACTCGGGCGGACTGAGGAAACGCGGGCCGAGCTGCTGTTCGCCCGCAAGGACGGCTCTTCGTTCTGGGGCGAACTTTTCGTGGTGCCGCTGCCGGGCGAGCCCCGGCGGTTCCTCGGCCAGATCGTCGACATCACCCGCTGCCGTGAGGCGGAAGGGGCGCTCGCCCTGTCGCGTCAGCGCGAGGCGCTGGGGCTCCTGACCAACAGCGTCGCCCACGAGTTCAACAATTACCTCCAGATCCTGATCGGCTACATCGACGGCCTCAAGCGCCGCCTCGGCGACCGGCCGGAGCCGTTCATCCAGCGCGCGGTCACCCGCTCGACCGAGGCCTCCGAGCGCGCCGCGGTGCTGACGCGGCAATTGCTGGCGCATTCCCGCCGCATCGCGCCGGACCTGCGCCCGATCGATCTCGGTCAGGCCGTGCAGGCGGCCCTCGACCGGCTGCGCCCGAGCCTGCCGCACCGCATCGCGATCGACCTGACGATCCCCGAAGGCTTGCCGCCGGCCCTGTGCAACCCGAGCCAGGTCGAACTGGCGCTGGGCCACATCCTAACCAACGCCTGCGAGGCGATGGCGGGCGAGGGCACCGTCACGATCCGCCTGTTCGCCATCGAGCCCGGCGACCGCACCCTGCAACGGCCGGAGGCCGGCGCGGTGGGGCTCACCGTCACGGATACCGGCCACGGCCTGTCGCCGGAGATGCAGGCCCGTGCGCTCGCCCCCTTCGCCACCACCCGCGAGGCCGGGCGCGGGGCCGGGCTCGCCATCGTCCACGGGCTGATGAAGCGCCAGAACGGCACCATCTCCCTCGACAGCCGCCCCAATGAGGGCGCCACCGTGCGCCTCGTCTTTCCGGCGGCGGGATGAAACGCGTTTGCCCCCGGTGAAAGCGGACTAAAAACGCGTCTCGCCCGTCCCCATCTTCGAGAGGGCATTCTCCGCCCGCTCTTAGATGGTGACCCGAGGTTTACCCGATGGCTTCCTCCCCGCGCGCCAAGCGCGTCGTGACCCTCCTCGCGCTCGTGGCCTCGCTCGCCGTGGCGGCACCGACCGTCGATGCGCGGCCGGGCGGCGGCGGATCGAGCTTCGGCTCCCGCGGCTCCAAGACCTATTCGCCGCCCGCCGGCACCGCGACCTCGCCCGGCACGATGGGTGCGCCGATGCAGCGCTCGCAGACGAGCCCGAGCCCCGGCATGAACAATCCCGGCATGGCGGCCCAGAACCGTCCGCGCTTCGGCGGCGGCTTCATGGCGGGCCTGCTCGGCGCCGGCCTGTTCGGCGCGCTGCTCGGCGCCGGCTTCTCCGGGGGGCTGGGCGGCATCGCCTCGTTCCTCGGCCTGATCCTGCAGATCGGCCTGCTCGCCCTCGTCGTCATGTTCGTGGTGCGGTTCTTCCGCCGCCGCAAGGAAGGCTCGCAGCCGGCCATGGCCGGAAACGCGCCTTACGCCCGCTCCGGTCTCGACCCGCAGAACACGCCGCCCCAGGGTGGCATGATGGGCGGCGGCATGATGGGCGGCATGGGGAACGGGATGAACCCGATGGGCGGCGGCATGGCCGGCGGCGCCCGTCCGCAGCCGATCCAGGTCCAGCCGGAGGACTTCCAGGCGTTCGAGCGCAATCTCTACGAGATCCAGGGCGCCTACGGCCGTGAGGACGTCGCCACGCTGCGCCGCCTCGTGACGCCGGAGATGGTCGGCTACTTCGAGGAGGAGCTGCGTGCCAACGCCGCCCGCGGCGTCGTCAACCGCATCTCCGACGTGAAGCTGCTCCAGGGCGACCTGTCGGAAGCGTGGCGCGAGGGCCCGGTGGAATACGCCACCGTCGCCATGCGCTTCTCGCTCCGCGACGAGGTGTTCGAGCGCGCCACCAACCGCCACGTCGAGAACGGCGCCCAGGAGGCCAAGGAATTCTGGACCTTCCTGCGCGAGCCGCGGGGTCCGTGGATCCTCTCGGCGATCCAGCAGGGCCGCTGAGTCTTTTCGGGACTGGTGAAGGGGCGTCCGGCGCAAGCCGGGCGCCCTTTTCGTTTGGGAAATACCCTGTCCAGACAAGAGCCGCGGGCGCCGCCGCTCCCCCCTCTCCCCGCACGCGAGGAGAGGCCTTCATGGACCTCGCCGTCCATGAAGGAAGCGGAGGCGAAGCCGGAGCGGCGGTGAGGGGGCGTCTCAGGAAGAGACTCTTCCGGACAAGCCCCCTCACCTTCGGCTGCCGCCTCGCTTCGGCGACGACGGGGTCGCCGAAGCCCTCTCCCCGCACAGCGGGGCGAGGGGATGCGCGGCTCCCGGAGCGATCAAACGGAAACCTGTAGGCGCGAACCGTTCGGGCTCACCGCTGCCCGTGCGCGGCCTCCTTGAACAAGTCCTTGAATTCCCGCGGCTGCGAGCGCCAGTACTGCTTCGGCGCCCGCACTTGCCCGCCGAGTTCGGCCGCCGCATGCCAGGGCCAGCGGGGGTCGTAGAGCATCGCCCGGGCGAGCGAGACCGCGTCCGCCTTGCCCTCGGCCAGGATACTTTCCGCCTGCGCCGGCTCGGTGATGAGGCCGACCGCGATGGTGGTCAGCCCCGTCTCCGCCTTGATCCGCTCGGCGAAGGGCACCTGATAGCCCGGCCCCAGCGGAATCTTTTGGGCGGTCGAGAGGCCGCCGGTGGAGACGTGGATCGCCGCGGAACCCCGCGCCTTGAGGGCGCGGGCGAGTTCCACCGTCTGATCGAGGTCCCAGCCTTCTTCCACCCAATCGGTGGCCGAGACGCGCATCCACACGGGCTTGCCCGCCGGCACGACCTCGCGCACCGCCTCGAACACTTCGAGGGGGAAGCGCATCCGGTTCTCCAGGCTGCCGCCGTAGGCATCCTCGCGCCGGTTGGAGAGCGGCGAGAGGAACTGGTGCAGCAGGTAGCCGTGCGCGCCGTGAATCTCGAACCCGTCGATGCCGAGCCGCAGCGCGCGCCGCGCCGTCGCGACGAAGCCGTCGCGCACGCGCTTGAGGCCCTCCGCGTCCAGCGCATGGGGCGCCACCTCGCCGTCAGTGTGGGCGACCGCGGACGGCGCCTCGGTGCGCCAGCCGTCCGGCGCGTCGGGGGCGATCTGCGCCCCGCCCTCCCACGGCACCCGGCTCGACGCCTTGCGGCCGGCGTGGTTGATCTGGATCGCCACGGGAATCGGCGCGTATTCGCGGATCGCGTCGAGGACGCGGGCGAGCGCCCGCTCGGTCGCGTCGTCGTAGAGGCCGAGATCGGCCGGCGAGATGCGGGCCTCGGGCGAGATCGCGGTCGCTTCCAGCGTCAGCAGGCCCGCGCCCGATTGGGCGAGCTGGCCGAGATGCATCATGTGCCAGTCGGTCGCCGCACCGCCCCGGGCCGAGTACTGGCACATCGGTGCGATGACGATGCGGTTCTCCAGTTCGAGATCGTCGAGGCGCAAGCGTTCGAACAGGCGGGCGGACATTACGGGCTCCGTGTCTTCTCGGTCGCGCATTTGGGGCCGCGGCCCGCGACGGCTACCCCGTCGGCCTTCCATCCGCCCGCTCCCCTCCCATGTTCCCGCTCGGACAGAGAGGAAGCGCGCGATGGGTCTGCTGGTCGACGGGCAGTGGCGGGATCAGTGGTACGACACCGGCAAGACCGGCGGGCGCTTCGAGCGTTCGGCCTCGGCCTTCCGCAACTGGGTCACCGCCGACGGCAGCGCCGGCCCCTCGGGCGAGGGCGGCTTCAAGGGCGAGCCGGGGCGCTACCACCTCACCGTCTCGCTCGCCTGCCCCTGGGCCCACCGCACCCTGATCGTGCGTGCGCTCAAGGGGCTGGAGGACGCGATCTCGGTCTCGGTGGTCTCGCCCTACATGCTGGAAGAGGGTTGGGTGTTTCAACCCGAAGCCGAGGGCGGCGTGAAGGGCGCGACCGCCGACGCGCTGTTCGGTGTAAGGCGCGTCTACGAACTCTACCAGCGGGCCAAGCCCGACTACAGCGGTCGCGTCACCGTGCCGGTGCTGTGGGACCGCGAACGCGAGACCATCGTCTCGAACGAGTCGGCCGAGATCATCCGCATGCTCAACGACGCCTTCGGCGGTGACGGGCCG
Organism: Methylorubrum subtropicum; assembly: GCF_038442325.1. Taxonomy (NCBI): domain Bacteria; kingdom Pseudomonadati; phylum Pseudomonadota; class Alphaproteobacteria; order Hyphomicrobiales; family Methylobacteriaceae; genus Methylorubrum; species Methylorubrum subtropicum. The sequence goes on from NZ_JBBXMW010000018.1 coordinate 78,354, forward strand.
GACCTCTATCCGGAGGAACTCCGCGGCGAGATCGATACGGTCAACGCCCGCGTCTACGACAGAATCAACAACGGCGTCTACAAGGCCGGCTTCGCCACGAAACAGGAGGCCTACGAGGAAGCCTTCACCGCGCTGTTCACCGAGCTCGACGCGCTGGAAGACCGGCTCGACCGCCAGCGCTACCTCTGCGGTGCGCGGCTCACCGAGGCCGACATCCGCCTGTTCACGACACTGGTGCGATTCGACGCGGTCTATGTCGGCCACTTCAAGTGCAACCGGCACCGGATCGCCGACTACCCGAACCTGTCGAACTACCTGCGCGACCTCTACGCCCTACCCGGCATCGCCCCGACGGTGAACCTCGAGCACATCAAGCGCCACTATTACGGCAGCCATCCGACCATCAACCCGACCCGGATCGTCCCGCTCGGGCCCGCACTCGACTTCGCTGCGCCCAACGATCGCGCCCTGCGCTTCGCCGCTTGAAGCCGGGGCCAAGCGCACAAGAATCCAGGCCAGAAAACGACCGCCGAACCGGAGGAAACCGAGACATGACGACCCGCGCCGCTTCCCTTCTCGCCCTTCTCGCGGCGCTCGCCGCCGGGCCGGCCGCGGCGCAGCAGGGGGCCGAGATCAAGATGACCGGCCAGTGCGAGCGGCTGGTGATCGGCGACAAGGACATCACCCAGAACTGCAAGGAGCAGCTCGTCAACACGGTGACCCGCGGGCGCACCACCTTCGATTTCGCCGCCTGGGACGGCCAGACCCTGAGCTTCAGCGGCTCGGGCGCCCAGCACGAGGCCACCGAGGAGACCGAGCAGCTCCAGCCGGTCAGCCTCGTCGTGTCGGGCCTCAAGAATGCCGAGGGCATCGTGCGCAGCCCCGCCCCCGCGGTCGGCGCCTGCCGCTTCTCCTCGCCCCAGCCCGGCAAGACCCAGATCGCCTGCGAGGCGACCTCGCAGGGCAAGACGTTCGCCGGCACCTTCGTCACCGACGCCAAGACCGACTCGAAGGCCGGCGGCGACGGCACGCAGGACCGGAAGGAAGGCGCCAAGCCCTGAGCGGACGGCCTGCCCCGCTTGCCGCAAAGCCGCTGGTCAGGCGGGGCCCGAGCCCCATGTAACGCGCGTGCGGTGCAACGCACGCGACACGCGTTTTCGACTTCTGAGGGCTCCATGCTCGACGCCAACCCCGCCGGTGCCCCCTCTGCCGCCGGCCTGATCAAGGATACGACCACCGCGGGGTTCCGGCAGGACGTCATCGCCGAGTCGATGAACCAGCCGGTCATCGTCGATTTCTGGGCGCCCTGGTGCGGCCCGTGCAAGCAGCTCACGCCGATCCTCGAAAAGGTCGTCACCGCGGCCGGCGGCCGGGTGAAGCTCGCCAAGCTCAACATCGACGAGCATCCGGGCGTCTGGCAGCAGATCGGCCAGCAGCTCGGGCTTCAGTCGATCCCCGCCGTGATCGCGATCGACCGCGGCCGGCCGGTGGACGCCTTCATGGGCGCGGTGCCGGAATCGGAGGTGCGCGCCTTCGTCGATCGCCTCGCCGGCCCGTCCGAGATCGACCAGATCCTCGAAGAGGCCGCCGCCGTCGCCTCCGCGGGCGACCTCGCCTCGGCCTCCGAACTCTACGCTGCGGTGCTGCGCGAGGAGCCGACCAATCTCAAGGCCATCGCCGGGCTCGCCAAGACCCAGCTCGAACTCGGCGAGACCGAGAACGCGCGCCAAGTGCTGGCGATGGTGCCCGCCGACAAGGCCGAGGACCCGACGCTCGCCGGCGTGCGCGCCGCCCTCGAACTCGCCGACCAGGCCGAGAGCCTGGGCGACCTCGCCGGGCTCCAGAAGCGGATCGAGGCCGACGCAAACGACCATCAGGCCCGGTTCGACCTCGCGCTCGGCCTCAACGCCGCGGGCAAGCGCGACGAGGCGGTGGACCAGCTCGTCGCCATCGCGCGGGCCGACCGCACGTGGAACGAGGACGCCGCCCGCAAGCAGTTGCTGCAGTTCTTCGAGGCCTGGGGCCTGATGGACCCGGCCGCGATCCGCGGGCGCCGCCAGCTCTCGACGATCCTGTTCTCGTGACCGCGCGACGCCCCACCGGCGTGCAGGGGAGACGCTGATGAGTGCGCAGACGAGCCTCAAGTCTCCGGCGGATTGCCCGGCCGTGATCCCGGTCTTCCCGCTGCCCGGCGCCCTGCTGCTGCCGCGGGGGCAGATGCCGCTCAACATCTTCGAGCCGCGCTACCTCGCGATGATCGACGACGCGCTGCGCACCGACCGGATCATCGGCATGATCCAGCCGGACGCCGAGGGCGGCGGGCCGCCGATGGCCCCGAAGCTCTACCGGGTCGGCTGCGCCGGACGGATCAGCCAGTTCGCCGAGACCGGGGACGGGCGCTACCTGATCTCGCTCACCGGGGTCAGCCGCTTCCGGGTCGAGAGCGAACTCGCCACCACCACCGCCTACCGCCGCTGCCACGTCTCCTACGACGCCTTCGCCTCGGATTTCGAGCCGCGGGCCGGCGAGGAGGCAGTGGACCGGGCGGGCGTGCTGACGGCGCTGCGCCGCTTCGTCGAGGCCAACGAGCTGCAGGTCGATTGGTCGGGGATCGAGGAAGCGCCGAACGAAGCGCTCGTCAACGCACTCTGCATGATGAGCCCGTTCGGCGTGCGCGAGAAGCAGGCGATGCTGGAAGCCGCCGACCTCAAGACCCGCGCCGAGGTGCTCGTCGCGGTGACCGAGATGGAGCTGGTGCGCACCGGCGGCGGCCCGGAGCCGACGCTGCAATAGTTTGGCCAGCCGATTTCTCATGGAGGCCCCGGCCGGTTCCGGCTATGGGGCTTCGCACCTTGTAGAGAACCCGGAAGACATCATGGCCGACAGCGCTGTCCCCCCCGTCGAGGCGACCCGGGTCGATCCCCGCCTGCTCGAACTCCTGGTCTGCCCACTGACCAAGGAATCGCTCGAATACGACGCCGCCCGCGAGGAGCTGATCAGCCGCTCCGCCAAGCTCGCCTACCCGATCCGCGACGGCATCCCGATCATGCTGCCGGAAGAAGCGCGCTCGCTGACGGATTGATTCCTTTTTGAGGACGGGGACGCAGGCGGAGGCCGTCCGCCATTGTCCGCGGCTCCTCCCACCCTCCCCCTCATCCTGAGGTGCCGCAGCGAAGCGGAGGCCTCGAAGGAGGGCTCCGGTGTATCGCGCGATCCCTGGAGCCCTCCTTCGAGGCTGCTGCGCAGCATCTCAGGATGAGGGGGTTGGGTGGGATGAGCCGGCTCAGGCCGCCGGCCAGCCTTCCCCCTTCGCGAGCCTGCGCGCCGAAAATCCCCCGCCCGGAAACACCGCGGCCACACCCGGCCGCTTCAGGCGCAGATCCCACACCCGCAACTCGGCATAGCGCAAGCCCCAGTTCCGGCCGTCGCCGGAGCGGGTGAGGAAGCAGCGCTCGAACGCCAGCAACTGCGTCGGCATCGGCGGATGCGGGCCGGCGCTCGTGTCGATGTCGAGGGCGAGGCTGTCCTGCCGGCCCGCCTCGAAGGCGCGCAGCGTATTGAGCAGCGCGTCGTATTCGAGGCCATCGACGCAGAGCTGGAGGCAGACCCGCGGGGCGAACTCCGCCGCGGGATCGATGGGCACATGACGCTCCAACGTCAGCGAGAAGCGCCCGCCCTCAATGTCGGGCAGGGTCAGGATATGGTCCTCGGCCACGCCATCGAGCGCCCGCAGGCGGTCCGGCTCGATCGGCGAGGGGGCGGCCTCGCGGCCCTCGGCGCGGCCGTCGTTGCGGAAATGGACCAGCGGGTTGACGCCCGCGGCGACCACGTCGGGATAGCGGGCGAGATAGAGGCTGGTGCTGAAGGCCGGGCTCGGATCGAGGCCCTTGGCGGCGCCCTCGCGCAGGTAGTGGCGCACCGGATCGAGCCGCGTCTTGCCGCTCTGGCGGCGGTAGAAGGCGGTGTCGAAATCCGCGTTCGGGTTGCGATCTTTTCGCGCGCCGAGCCAGACGTAATGCAGGAACGGGTCGAGGCCGCTCCTAGCCACGCCCGGATTGCCGGCGCGGTAATAGGCGGCGTCGAACAGGCGCGGCACGCGGCCGTGAATCGCGCGGCGCAGCAGGCCGGAGACGAGGGCGACAAGGCGGTTCATGCGACGACCTGCGCCTCGCACAACTCGCGGATCGCGGCGCGGAACGCGTGCGGGTCGCACTCCGCGCGGATGCGGGCGAGGCCGTTCTCGCGCACCGTCCGCCACAACCCGGCGTCCTCGTGCAGGCGGATCAGCGCCGCGGCGAACGCCTCCGGATCGCGCCAGTCGCGGGCGAGCAGGCCGGTGCCGTCGGGCCAGCCGAGCTGTTCCGACAAGATCGGCGTGGCGAGGCAGGGCAGGCCGTGGGCGACCGCCTCGTGGACCTTGTGCGGGATGCCCGCGGCGAAGCGGGTCGGCGCCAGGAAGACGCGGGCAGCGTCGAGATGGGGCTCGGTGCGCGGCACCCGGCCGGTGATGCGGACGCCCTCGCGGGCAAACCGCGCCCGGATGGTATCGGCGATCTCGCCGACCACCGTCAGCGTCGCCTCGGGCAAGGCGGCCCGCACGCGCGGCCAAGCGTTCTCGAAGAACCAGTCGAGGGAATCGACGTTGGGCTGGCCCTCGCGGCCGAGCGCGCCGACGAAGACGAAGCCGGCGCGCTCGGCAAATTCCGGGCTCGGCGCCTCGGGCAGCGCCAGCGCGTGGCCGAGCACCGCGACATTGCAGGCACTGTACCGCGCCAGCACCCGCGCCTCGGCGGGCGAGACGCAGACCACCGCGTCGGCGAGGCTGAGGCGGCGCGATTCCCGCTCCGCCTGCCACGCGAGGTCGGCGGCGACCGCGCTGCCGCCGGTGGCGGCTTCGGTGACGAAGTCGCGTAAGGAGAACAGGGCTTCGGAATCGAAGATCACCCGCGATCGGACGAAGCCGCGCGGGTCGAGGCCGAGTGCGTCGAGCGCCTGGAGCACGAACAGGATGTTGTGCGGGCGGCTGACCCAGAGCACGTCGAAATGGTTGCGCCGCTCGGTGATGAGCCGGCTGAAACCCTCGTCGCCGCTGGCGTGACAGATCTCGATGCGCTCGTCGAGGTCGCGGTAGCGCTGCGCCTCCTCCGCATCCGCCCCGTAATTCGGGAAGAAGGTCACACTGTACCCCAGCCCCGCCATGGCGTTGAGGATGGCGTTGGCCCGCGGCAGGCCGGCGCCGAGATCGAGATGGGGCACCCGGTCATCGACGTAGAGCACCCGCAGCCGCCATGGGTCGTGGTCGAGGGTGGCACCCGCCCGCGGCTGTGGGCCTTGCGAGAAGAGGTTCTCGCGGTGGCGGTCGAGGAAGAGGGCGCGGTTGCGGTCGAGCAGCGCCTCCACCTCCTCGCGCTTGGCGCTGGTGGCGTTCTCGTAGTGGATCGCGGTCGCCCGCGGCTGCACCAGCACCCGCCGCCCAGCCTGATGGCAGCGCAGGCAGAGATCGGTGTCCTCGTAATAGGCCGGGGCGAACAGCGGATCGAACCCGCCGAGATGCTGGAACAACGCCCGCTCGATCATCAGCACGGCGCCGGAGACGTAGCCGACGTCACGCGTCGCGGCGTGTTCGGGGGCGAGCGGATCGGGGTCGCCGCGGCCGTGCGGATGGGTGAGGCCGGCATCGTCGCGAAAGCCCGCGCCGGATTCCTGCAAGTACCCGCCGGGGAAGACGAGGCGGGCGCCGACGATGCCGATGTCGGCGTGATCCCGGAACGCCGCCGCCATGGCGGCCATGGCGCCGGGCATGAGATCGACATCGGGGTTGAGGAACAGCAGGAACCGCCCCCGCGCGCGTTCCGCACCCGCGTTGCAGGCCGGGCCGAAGCCGGTGTTCTCGGCATTCTCGATCAGCGTCACGCCGTCGAGGCGGGGGTAGAGGCTGCGGGTCTCGGGGCCCGAGGCGTTGTCGACGAGGATGACCTCGAAGGTGACACCGGCCAGCATCTGCCCGGCGCAGAGCCGGTAGAGCGTGAGCGCCAGGAGATGGCGGGCGTCGCGCGCCACGATCACCACCGACACGTCCGGCGCGGGCTCGGGCCGGAAGGCGAGGCGCACGCCGTTGCGGTGGATCGCCTCCCAGATCAGCGCGGCCTCGGCGAGCGCCGCGCGGCGGCCGAGGCCGGGATCGACGGTGTCGAGGCGGGGAACGGCGGGGGTGTCGCTCACGACGCCTCCAGGGCAATGCGGCCGATGCCGTCATCGGTGAGCAGGAGGATTCTTTTTGCGGCTGGCGTCGCCGTGCCGCGGAGGCTCAGGCTCACCGGGACCGGGGCCGGCAGGCGGCCGGTGCGGTCGGCGTATCTGCCGACGGGGCGGAGTTGCAGCGGGGTGACGCGCTCCAGACGTAGTTCGGTGGCTGCGCCCTCCCCGATCAGGAAGGCGGCGGTGGGGTGCGCGCCGGAGGCCAGCACGCCGGGCAGCAGGGTCGCGAGTTCGATCCGGTCGCCGGCCCGGCCGACGACCCGGCCCACCGCCTCCCAATCTGCCGCCATGTCGGCGAAGGCCAGGGCGAGGGCCGTGCGGGCGGCAGGCGGCAGCGCGCGGGTGCGCACCCACTCGGGCGAGAGCGCGACATCGAGGGGGCCGAGGCGCGGCACCGGGCCGTCCGCGTCGGACACCCGCGCGAACCAGCGCTGCCGCTCGGGGGCGTAGGCGGCGGCGCTGCCGTCGCCGGGCCGGCGCTCGGTGGCGACGAGGATGCCGAGATCGGGGTCGGTGGTGGGCAACGAGCGGGGGGAATGCTCGGCGGTGATCGCGAGGCCGCCGCCGGTGAGGACGATGGGCTCCCCGCTGTTCGCGTGCGCGCGGGTCCCCTCCCCCTTGCGGGGAGGGGTAGGGGTGGGGGTCGGGCAGGATGAGACAGCGGCGGTGCCTTCTGCACCACCCCCACCTCCTCCCTCCTCCCCGCAAGGGGGAGGAGAGGCGCCCGACCCATCCTCGCGTGCGAAGCTCGACGCCGTTTCCCGCGTGCGGGGAGAGGGGATGAAGCGGCCCTCTTCGTGGAATCGCAGCAGCCCGATCAGCTCGGCCTCCGCCGCTTCCGCCACCGTCGCGTAACGCGCGAACAGCCGCGCGCTCGCCGCCGTCAGCTCCGCCAACGCCGCGCGATCCCCCACCACCGCCAGCACCGCCGCCTTCACGGCCTCCGTGTCGGGGCAGCGATGGGCCGGGTGATCCGGCTCGAAGCCTTCGAGGCCGATCTCGGTGCCGATCACCGGGCGACCGTAGGCGAGCGCCTCGCCGACCTTCATCTTCAGGCCGGAGCCCATCAGCATCGGTGCCACGACGAGGTCGGCCTGCGCGTAGAAATCCGCCAGCCGGTCGAGATAGCCGAGCAGCCGCACGCCCGGCCGCTCGACGCCCGCGAGGCTGCGGCAGATCTCGCCCGCGATGACGAGTTCGGGCCGGTCCGGCGTCCAGTCCGCGCCCCAGGCGCGGGCGAAGCGGCCGATGGAGAAAAGATTCGGATCGTTGCCGTGGCCGAGGAAGCCGATGCGGGCGACGCGCTCGGGCACCGCGAAGGGCCGCTGCGCCGGAAACAGCGGCGGCAGCAGCAGGACGCGGGCGAATGCGATGTCGGCGAAGTGGCGCGCCTCCGCCGCCTGGATCGCCAGCACGACGTCGGCGCGGGCGAGGCCCGCCGCCTCGCCGGCCGCGTCGGTGTAGAAGAAGTTCGGCTCGGCGCGGAAGGGCCGGTACTGGGTCTGGCGGTCGGCGAAGCGGTCGTGGGTGTCGATGAGCTTCAGCACGCCCAGCGGCACCCGCTCCAGCGCGGCCGAGAGGAAGACGTAGTTGACGAGTGCCGCGCGGGTCTCGGGGTATTGCGAAAAATACCACGCGACGAACTCGCCGGCTTCCGGCGGGCACCATTCGTCGATGCCGAAACAGGGTGCGCGCGTCTTGAGCGGGACGACGCCCCGCGGCTCGATCAGGAAGACGTTCCGGAACGCCTCGCCCATTGCAGAAAAGTCTGTCGGCGGGTGCTGGCCGAAGCGGCGATAGACCTGATCCTCGTGGGCCAGATAGGCGAGATCGACGGCGAACCCGCCGCGCGCCAGCGCCTCGCAGGTGGCGACCAGCCGGCGGCGGTTGCCGGCGCTCGCGGGCGCGGCGGGCATCGGGGCGAGGACGAGGATGGCGGGTTCACGCGCCATCAGGCGGCCCGGACGTGGAGCGGCACGAAGCCGTGGGCGTGGAGGGCGACGGCTCCCTGCACGCCCTCCGGGGCCGCGCCCCAGAGCGGTTCGAGGGCGAGGGCGACGCGGGCGCCGCCGGCGAAGCGCAGCCGCCCGGTCGCGACGCGGGCGCAAGACCAGCCGGCGGCGGTTCGGATCAGCAGGGCGTGCGGGATGGCGGTGCCGGTGAGGGTATAGCCGGGCCCCTCGGGTATCAGCGCGGGCGCGTCGTCGGCGGGGGCGAGGGCGAGGGCGGCCAGCGCCGGCTCGATCAGGGCGAACAGGCCGGCGAGCGCGGAGAGGCCGCTCGGGCCGGCCGAGAGCAGGGCGCGGGCGAGCAGCAGGCGCTCGGCCTCGCTCAGGGCGCCGGAGGCGGGCTCGGGGCGGATCGGGATATCGCGGAAATGGGTGGCGAGGGTGAGGTCGCCGCCGGGCATGCCTTCGAGCGCGAGCAGGCCGACGGGGCCGCCCGCCGCGCCCTCTTCCAGGCCGGAGAAGGCCCAGGTGGCAAGCGTCACGCCCGCGGGCGCCGCGATGCCGATGGGGATCGGCAGGGCGGGCGGCAGGGGGAAGCGGAGCACGGCGGTGTCGTGCGAGCCGGCGAAGAGCCGGCCCGGCGTCGGATCGGGGCTCATGGGGTGCGCGGACATCGTTCCACCCGCGCCCTCATCCTGAGGCGGCGGCGCGCAGCGTCGCCCTCGAAGGAGGGCTCCAGGGATCGCGCGGCTGGCTGGAGCCCTCCTTCGAGGCTGCTGCGCAGCACCTCAGGATGAGAGGGTTGGGTCGGATGAAGCGGTGCCTGCATCAGCCCCGTGCGTCCGCGAGCGCCTGGAGGATGCGCGCCCAGGAGCGGGTGCCCTTGTGGAAACTCGACAGCTCGTACTTCTCGTTGGGCGAGTGGATGCGGTCGTCGTCGAGGCCGAAGCCGATCAGCAGGGTGTCGAGGCCGAGCAAGCGCTTGAAGTCGCCGACGATCGGGATCGAGCCGCCGGCCCCCACGGCCACCGCCTCGCGGCCCCATTCCTCGGCGAGCGCCCGCTTGGCGGCGTCGAGCTGCGGCATGTCGTAGGGGAGCGCCACGGCGCGCGAGCCCTTGTAGCAGATGATCTCGACCGAGCAGTCGGCGGGCACGCGCTCGCGCACGAAGGCCTCGAAGGTTCGGGCGAGCTTTTCCGGGTCCTGATCGTCCACGAGGCGGAACGAGACCTTGGCAGAGGCTTGGCTTGCGATGACCGTCTTGGTCCCCTCCCCCGTGTAGCCGCCGATGATGCCGTTGACGTCGCAGGCCGGGCGCGACTGGATCAGCTCGATCGGCAGCCGCCCGCGCTCGCCCGCGGGCTCCTTGAGGCCGATCGGTCCCAAAAACTTTTCCGGGGTGAGGCCGAGGCCGCGCCACTGCTCCAAGAGGTCGGCGGGCGGCTCGCGCACGCCCTCATAGAAGCCCGGCAGCGTTACCCGGCCCTCGTCGTCATGGAGCGCCGCGAGGATTTTCGAGAGCACATGGATCGGGTTGGCCGCGGCACCTCCAAAAAAACCGGAATGCAGGTCGCGGTCGGCGCAGGTCACCTTGACCTCGAAATAGGCCAGCCCCCGCAGCGAGGTGGTGATCTGCGGAGTGTCGCGGTCCCACATGCCGGTGTCGCAGACGAGCGCCACGTCGGCCTTCAACCGCTCACGGTTCTGCGCGACCCACTCCGGCACCCCTTGCGAACCGTTCTCCTCCGCACCCTCGACCAGGATGGTGACGCCGACCGGCAGGTCGCCGTTCATGGCCAGATGCGCCCGGCAGGCCTCGACGAAGGTCATCACCTGACCCTTGTCGTCGGATGCTCCGCGCGCGACGATTTTTTTGGAATCACCCGTCCCATCGAGCCGCGGCTCGAACGGGGGCGTCTGCCACAGGTTCAGCGGGTCCACCGGCTGCACGTCGTAATGGCCGTAGAACAGCACGTGCGGGGCGCCCGGCTTGGGGCGGTGCGCCAGCACGACCGGATGCAGCGACGTCTCCTCCACGCTGGTCTCGAAGCCGAGCGCGGTCAGGTTGCCTTCGAGCCACGCGGCGGCCTCGCGGCACTGGCCGGCATAGGCCGGATCGGTCGAGATCGACTCGATGCGCAGCCACGCGAACAGCCGCTCCAGCGCACCGTCGAGGTCGCGGTCGATGTCGTTGAGGACGGGATCGAGCGTCGCGGACATGGGGGCTCCGGGCGGAGGATTCTTCGGGGTGGAGCTAGCATCGCCGTGCCGTCGCGGAAAGCCTTGCATGGACACGCCAAGGGCGAGCCCACGCGGTGACGTGGCGACGGCCGCCCCGGCCAACCACCGCCGTCATTCCGGGGCGCGAAGCGAACCCGGAATCCACCCGTGATGCGACGCTGTACGGACCGTCGCGGCCAGTCGTGGATTCCGGGTTCCGCTGCGCGGCCCCGGAATGACGGGCGTTTGAGATAGAGTCCCGCCGTGCCATCGGCTCGCAACGCTTACGCGACTTTGGCCGCTGCCGAGCCCACCGATCCAACGCGATCATCCACCCCTTCGGAACGGCCGCACCTTGGAACGGTTATGGAATCAACCCGGCGGCTTCGACCCGCCCTCCCATGACGCGAACCCCCGCCACGGCTTCGAGCCCCCTCGAAGAGCGTCGCGGGGCGACGCCTCGCCACGGACACCATCATGCTCATCGACAGCGGTTCGCCCGGCGCGGTCGGGACCATCGGCATCAGCCTGACCATCAACGGCGAGCGCCGCGAGATTCAGGTGGCGCCCTGGACGACGCTCCTCGACCTCCTGCGCGAGCGCCTCGACCTCACCGGCACCAAGAAGGGCTGCGACCACGGCCAGTGCGGCGCCTGCACGGTGCTGGTCAACGGCACGCGCATCAATTCCTGCCTCGCGCTCGCCGTGATGCAGGACGGCGCCGAGATCACCACGGTCGAGGGGCTGGCGAGCCTCGCGGCGCGGGAAGGCAAGAACAGCCTTCACCCAATCCAGGAGGCCTTCGTCGAGCACGACGCCTTCCAGTGCGGCTACTGCACGCCGGGCCAGCTCTGCTCCTCGGTCGGTCTGATGAACGAGGGCCACGCCCATTCCCGCGAGGAAATCCGCGAGGCGATGAGCGGCAACATCTGCCGCTGCGGCGCCTACACCAACATCGTCGATGCCATCGAGGACGTGATGCAGCAGGGAGGCGCCCGATGAACCGCTTCGATTACGTCCGCCCCAACACAGTGGCGGAGGCGGTGCAGGCGCTCGGCGCCGATCCGCAGGCGCGCTTCATCGCGGGCGGCACCAACCTGATCGACCTGATGAAGTACGATGTCGAGCGGCCGGGCCGGCTCATCGACATCACCCGCCTGCCGCTGCGCGACATCGTGGAGCACGACGGCGGGCTTCGCATCGGCGCGCTCGTGACCAACGCGACGGTGGCCTACGATGTGCGGATCAAGGAGCGCTACCCGCTCCTGTCGAGCGCGATCCTGGCCGGGGCTTCGGCGCAGTTGCGCAACGCCGCCTCGACCGGCGGCAACCTGTTGCAGCGCACCCGCTGCTACTACTTCTACGACACGGCCACGCCCTGCAACAAGCGCGAGCCGGGCACCGGCTGCGGCGCCATCGGCGGCGTCAACCGCATCCACGCGATCCTGGGCGCCAGCGAGCACTGCATCGCCACCCACCCCTCCGACATGGCCGTGGCGCTCGCCGCCCTGGAGGCCGTGGTGCAGGTGAGCGGGCCGAACGGGGATCGCGCGATCCCGCTCGCCGAGTTCCACCGCCTGCCCGGCGACGATCCGGCCAGGGACACCAACCTCGCACCGGGTGAGATCATCGTCGCGGTCGATCTGCCGGCGAAATCTTTCGCGACCAACTTCACTTATCTGAAGCTACGTGATCGCCTTTCCTACGCCTTCGCGCTGGTCTCGGTCGCCGCCGCCCTGGAACTCGACGGCGAGACCATCCGCACCGCGCGCCTCGCGCTCGGCGGCGTCGCCCACAAGCCCTGGCGCAACACGGAGGCGGAAGGCCTGCTCCAGGGCAAGCCGGCGACCCGCGAGACTTATCAGACGGCGGCCGAGCTGATCCTGGCGGAGGCCAAGCCCCAATCGACCAACGGCTTCAAGATCGAGTTGGCGCGCCGCGCCATCGTCCGCGGCCTGGAGCAGGCCGCCGCCGGTACGCCCCAGTCCCAGTCCGACAAGCGCATCCAGTGAGGAGTCGCCCATGACCGTCCAGTTCAGCCCGGCGGCCGGCCGCGACCGCTTCGTCGGCACCCCCGTCAGCCGCGTCGACGGCCCGGCCAAGGTCACCGGCCTCGCCAAATACGCCGGCGAGTTCGCCGCGCCCGACCTCGCCTACGGCGTCGTCGTGTCGAGCGCCATCGCCAAGGGTCGCATCGAGAGCATCGACGCGGCGGCGGCCGAGGCCGTGCCCGGTGTCGTGAAGGTGATCACCCACGAGAACCGCCCGGCGACCTCGCAGAAGCCGGAGGATTATCAGGACGCGGTGGCGCCCCCCGGCGCGCCGTTCCAGGCGCTGGCGAACGACAAGATCGTGTTCTCGGGTCAGCCGGTGGCGCTCGTCGTCGCCGACGACTTCGAGACCGCGCGCTACGCCGCCTCGCTGGTGAAGGTGGAATACGAGGCCGCCGCCCCGCTCACCGACGTCGCGGCGCAGGCCGGCGCGGCCTACGATCCGCCGATGAAGCGCAACGGCATCAAGCCGCCGCCGGAGCCGTGGGGCGACGCCGCGGGCGCGCTCGATGGCGCGGAAATCCGCGTGAACGGCCAGTACCGGATGGCCGATGAGCACCACAATCCGATGGAGCCGCACGCCTCGACCGTCGTGGTCGAGAAGGACGGCACCTACACGGTCTACGACAAGATCCAGGGCGTCTCGAACACCCACGACTACATCGCCGGCGCCTTCGGCCTGAAGCCGGAGCAGGTCCGGGTGTTGAACCCCTATCTCGGCGGCGGCTTCGGCTCGGGGCTGCGCCCGCAATACCAGCTGTTCCTGGCGATGCTGGCCGCGAAGGATCTCGGCCGCTCGGTGCGGGTGACGCTGACCCGCGACCAGATGTGGTCCTTCACCTACCGCTCGGAAGCGATCCAGACCGTCTCCCTCGGGGCCGACCGCTCGGGCAAGCTTCAGGCGCTCAAGCACGACGCGGTGCAGGGCACCTCGACCTACGAGGATTACCAGGAGGTGGTCGTCAACTGGTCGGGCGTCCTCTACGATTGCGACAACGTCGCGCTGACCTACCGCATCACCCAACTCGACACGCCGACGCCGGGCGACATGCGCGCGCCGGGCGCCGTGACCGGCGTCTACGCCATCGAGACGGCGATGGACGAACTCGCCTACGCCTCGGGCCAGGACCCGGTGCAGTTGCGCCTCAAGAACTACACCGAGGGCGACCAGACCGAGGACAAGCCGTTCGGCTCCAAGGAGCTGCGCGAGGCCTTCCGCCAGGGCGCGGAGCGCTTCGGCTGGGCGAGCCGCAAGCCGGAGCCCCGCTCCATGCGCGAGGGCAGGGAACTGGTCGGCTGGGGCATGGCGACCGGCATCTGGGAATCGATGATGATGCAGTCGAGCGCCCGCGCCGTGCTCGGCGCGGACGGGCGGCTGGAGGTCGGCAACCAGACCGGCGACATCGGCACCGGCACCTACACGATCCTGACCCAGATCGCCGCCGACACGCTCGGGCTCCCGCTCGACCACGTCACGACCAAGCTCGGCGACACCACCCTGGCGCAGGCCCCCGTGGCCGGCGGCTCGTGGACCGCGGCCTCCTCCGGCACCGCCGTGATGAAGGCCTGCCGCGATATCGCCGAGCAGGCGTTCAAGCTCGCCCGCGGCATGGACAACTCGCCCCTCGCCAACGTCGATTTCGAGCGCGCCGTCTTCACCGACGGCCGGATCGAAGTCTCGGGCGATCCCTCGAAAAGCGTCGCGCTCACCGACGTGATGCGGGCGACGGGTACGGAAAAACTGGAGGCCACCGCCGAGGCCGCGCCCGACAAGGACTTCGAGGAGCAGTTCAACGCCTACACCCACTCCGCGATCTTCGCCGAGGTGAAGATCGATGAAGAACTCGGCGTCGTGCGCTGCACCCGCGTCGTCTCGGCGATCGCGGCCGGCAAGGTGCTCAACCCGAAGACGGCCCGCAGCCAGATCCTCGGCGGCGTGGTGATGGGGATCGGTTCGGCGCTCCACGAGGAATCGATGCTCGACCACCGCATCGGCCGGTTCATGAACCACAATCTCGGCGAGTACCACGTGCCGGTCCACGCCGACATTCCCGACATCGACGTGATCTTCGTCGATGAGGAGGACAAGGCGAACCCGCTCGGCGTGAAGGGGCTGGGCGAGATCGGCATCGTCGGCGTGGCCGCCGCCATCGCCAACGCGGTGTTCCACGCCACGGGCAAGCGCATCCGCCACCTGCCGATCACCATCGACAAGGTTTTGGGGGAAGGCTGAGCTTTCCGGCAGTGACGGACTCGATGCGGCCCGGGGCGCCTACGCGCTCCGGGCCGTTTCTCGTTCCGGCACTGGCCTTGCACCATGAAGGGCCGGGTGTACGAAGCGCGTCCAACGGTTTCCGATTGGTCGCCTCGTTCAGCGCGGCACTCCCCTCCCCCTTGCGGCAGGGCTATCGCATTTGGGTGATGAGGTCGGCGAGGAAGTCGTCGTCCCATCCGGCCAGTTGCCGCTTGGTGTGCAAGGAGCCCTTAGCGGTGTCCTGGCGCAGGATGGCGAGGGCCAGGCGGCG
>NZ_JBBXMW010000019.1:0-92247 GCF_038442325.1 Methylorubrum subtropicum
AACCCTGCACTTCCAGCATCGATCACCTCCTGTCTATAAGGAGGCGTCAACGCATGGCCTTCAACGCGGATCGACGCGCCGAAAAGTCATATGCGATAGCCCTGCCGCAAGGGGGAGGGGACCCGCGCTAGGCTCTGTACTCGCCTTGGTATTCAGTCTCGCTGGCCTGGCGCTCCTCGCCCAAGCGGCCTGGATCCCCGCCAAGGGGGCCCTGGCGCAGGTGCTCTTGGAGCGCGCCTTCGCCCGCACGCTCGTCGAGGGCACACCCGTCCGCCCCTGGCCCTGGGCCGATACCGTACCGGTCGCCCGCATCGCGTTCCCCGATCTCGGCGAAAGCTACATCGCGCTCGCCGGCTCCAGCGGGCAGGCACTGGCCTTCGGGCCCGGCCATGTCGAGGGCACGCCGGAGGCGGGCGAACCGGGCACGGCGGTCTATGCGGCGCATCGCGACACCCAGTTCCGCAGCCTCGGCCGGTTGCGGCCGGGCGATCCCGTCACGGTGCAGCGGCGGGACGGCCGGACCGTGCGGTTCCGGGTGACGGGGGCCCGCGTGGTCCGCTGGGACGCCTCCGGCCTCGATCCGGACGCGCCGGGCCGGCGCCTCGCGCTGGCGACCTGCTGGCCGCTCGATGGGCTGACGCAGGGGCCGGAGCGGTTGCTGGTGGAGGCGGAGGAGGACGTCAGCCCCGCGCCTTGACGGCAGCGGCCGCGGTGCGGTTCTGTGCGGGTTCGTCCGGACCCGCGCACGATGCCGACCTTCGAGGCCGCCTGTCCGGCCGACCATCCCGAGACCGAACTCCCCGACGCGCAGAGCCGCGCCATCGCGGATGCCGTGCGCGAGGCGCTGGCGCGGCGGCGGATGTCGCGCCAGGCGCTGGCGGATGCCGCCCGCATCAGCATCTCGACCCTGGAAAAGGCGCTGTCGGGCCGCCGCCCGTTCACGCTGGCGACCACGATCCGCCTGGAGGAGGCGCTGGGCCTGCCCCTGCGGACCCCCGCCGCGGCGCCCGCGCCGAAGCCGGCAGCGCCGCGCCACGCGCCCGAAGAATTCGGCTCCTACACCCGCGAGGCGGTGGCTTTTCTGGAGGGGCGTTACCTGACGCTGCGGACCTCGTTCGGGCAAGCTGGCGCGCTGTTCGCCTACCGCACCGAGATCGCCTGGGATTCCGACAGCGCCCGCCTGATCTTCCGCGAGGCCGAGCGGCTCGACGCGCCGTTCGCGCAATCCGGCACCGTCTCGGTGCCGAACCAGTCGGGCCAGATCTATCTCGTCACGAACTTCCAGGGGCAGTACCGGCTCGCCATGCTCGGCCGGCCGACGATCCAGGGCGAGCTGTTCGGCATCCTGACGACCCTGTTCTCCGGCCGCGGCGCCCACCTGACGCCCGCCGCGACGCCCCTCGCCCTGGTGCCGGAGCGCGGCGCACTGGCGGAGGGCGCGCAATACGGCCGGATCGAGCCCGGCATGGCCTGCGAGCCGGGCTACCGCCGCATCCTCGACCGGGTGCGGGCGGATGGGTTCGCGGTGTTTCCCGGCCTTGCCGACTGAGCCGGCTCAAGCCGTGCTCGACAGCTTCATCAGCACGAGCCCGCCGACGATCAGCCCGGCGGCGAGCACCCGCATCGCGCTCAGTTCCTCGCCGAGCACCGCGATGCCGACCACGAAGGCGCCGACCGCGCCGACGCCGGTCCAGACCGTGTAGGCGGTGCCGAGCGGCAGCGTCCGCATCGCCCAGGCGAGCCCGGCGAGGCTGATCGCCATGGCCCCGACCGTGACGAGCGAGGGCCAGAGCCGCGAGAAGCCTTCCGACTGCTTCATCGAGAAGGCCCAGACGACTTCGAACAGGCCGGCGGCGATGAGGATGATCCAGGCCATGGCGGCCTCCTGGCGTTGTCGCCGGGCCGTCCCGGTCTCGGACCCGCGAGGGGGAGGTCGTGGCCTCGCGAGGCAAGCTAAGGCGCGAGCCCGGCTATTCCAGCCGCACCACCACGCTGTCGCTGGCGCCGGCCGCGTCCATCACCGAGATGCGGGCGAAGCCCGCGCCCTCCGGGCTCCAGTCGGATTGGCGGCGCAGGCTCTCGGCGACGGGGAGGCCGTCGACCATCCAGGTCAGCGGCGGCTGGCCGCCGAGGGCCTTGAGGGCGAGGCGGGTCTTTTCGCCGAGCCCAAGGCCGAGATCGACGCGGGCGCCGTCGGGCGGGTAGGCGATCTTGAGCGGCACGCCGAGCGTCGCCGCCAGCGTCTTGGGCGCGTCGCGGCGGATGTGGCGCAGCGGCGGCGGCAGGGCGATGGTGGCGGCCACCAGCGCCTCGCGCGGGCGCGGCAGCGGTTCGGGCTCGCCGCCGAGACGGCTGAACGCGTCGAACAGCATCGGCGCGGCGGCCGTTCGCCCGACGAGACCCGGCACCGAGGCGCCGTCCGGCCGCCCGACCCAGACCGCGACCGTGACGCGGGCGTCGAACCCCACCGCCCAGGCATCGCGGTAGCTGTAGGAGGTGCCGGTCTTGTAGGCGAGCCGGCCTGACGGCGCGTTTTCCGGCGGCGGGGCGCCGCGCAGGATGTCGGCGACGTACCACGCCGAGACTGGATCCGTGACCGCGCGCTCCGGCTCGGGGGCGGCGGGCGGCCCGTCGAGGCGGCGGATCAGGCTCGGCACGCTTCCCGCCCGCGCGAGCCCGGCATGGAGCCGGGCGAGGTCGGTGAGCGTGATGCCGAGGCCCCCGAGCGCCACGGGCAGGCCCGGCGCGGTGTCGCGCGGCAGCAGGATCGCGGCGCCGGCCCCGCGCAGCCGGGCGACGAAGCGGGCCGCGCCCACCGTCTCCAGCAGATCGACCGCGGGCAGGTTGAGCGATTGCTGGAGCGCGACGCGGGCCGTCACGGTGCCGCGATAGCCCTGATCGAAGTTCTCCGGCGCGTAGCTCGCGGCAAAGCGCGCCGGGCGGTCGTCGAGGAGGGTTTCGGGGTGGGCGAGCCCGTTCTCGAAGGCCAGTGCGTAGATGAAGGGTTTGAGCGCCGAGCCCGGCGAGCGCACGGCATTCGTGGCATCGACGGCGCCGGCACGCGCCGCGTCGAGATAGCCGGCGCTGCCGACATGGGCCAGCACGTGGCCGCTGCGGTTGTCGATCACGAGGATCGCCGCCGACAGGGCCGGGCCGAGGGCCGCCGCGCGCTCGGCGGCCAGCGCCTCCAGGCTCGCCTGGAGGCGGGCGTCGAGGGTCAGGCGCTGCACCCGCGCCGCGGGATCGGCCGCGACCGCCTGCTCGGCGGCGTGGGCCGCGAGCATCGGGAAGGGTTTTCGCGAGGCCGGCACCGGCTCGGCCTTGGCGGCGCGGGCTTCGTCCGTGGTCAGCACGCCGCGCTCGGCGGCGATGTCGAGCACGCGATCGCGGGCGCGGCGGGCGTTGGCCGCGAAGCGGTCGGGCCGGCGGGCCTCGGGGGCCTGCGGCAGGGCGACCAGCAGCGCGCTCTCGGCGAACGACAGGCGGGCCGGCTCGCGGCCGAAATAGGCGAGGCTCGCCGCGCGCAGGCCCTCGACCGGGCCGCCATAGGGGGCCAGCGCGAGGTAGAGGTCGAGCACGCCGGATTTGCTTAAGGTCCGTTCCAGTTCGACCGCGCGGATCATCTGCCGGAGTTTGGCGCCGAGCGAGCGCTCGGCGCGGGGCTCGACGAGGCGGGCGACCTGCATGGAGAGCGTCGAGCCGCCCGACACGATTTTTTGCGCGATGAGCCACTGCCATGCGGCGCGGGTAACCGCCGCCGGGTCGATGCCCGGATGGGTGTCGAAGCGGCGGTCCTCGTAGGCTTTCAGCATCGCGAGGAAGCGGGGATCGACCTCGCTCGCGGTGACGGGCAGGCGCCAGCGCCCGTCGGCGGTGGCGAAGGGGCGGAGCAACTGGCCCTTTCGGTCGAGGATGATTGTGGAGCGCAGCGAGGCCGCGGTGAGGTCGAGGGGTGGGAGGGGCGAGGCGTAATACCAGAGTGCCAGGGCGGGGAGCGCCAGAGCCACGATCCCGAGAAGAGCGCAGAGCAAACCGACGCGTCTCCCTCCCCCCTCTGCGGGGGAGGGTGGCCCCCGAAGGGGGTCGGGAGAGGGGAGCGACGCTTCCGCTTGACTGCGTTCGACGCGAAATCTCCGGAACCGTGGTTCCCCTCTCCCGCCCGCTCCGCGGGCACCCTCCCCCACCCAAGTCGGGCTTGCCCGACTTGGGCAGATGCTTGCGGAACTTGGGCAAGCCCGAGGTCCGGAGGGGGGAGGGTCGTTCGCGTCGGCGCACATGGCCTACTTCGCCGACACCACCTCGACCGATCCGAACGCGGAGCGTCCGAACCGCTCGGGGCGGTACATATCCTCGACACTGGCGCCCGGATGGACGTAGGTGCCGGGCGAGACCACCCGCACGGTGTAGGCCGCCGAGAAGAAGGCCGATTGCTCCGGCGTGCGGTCGTAGGCGGCGACGAACCGGTCGTCGCGGAACTCGGTGTGGACCGGCTGCACGTCGGTTTTTGCAAAGCTCAGGCCGGCGAGCGCGTCGGCGTCGAGGAGCTTCGGGTTGTCGATCTCCAGGCCCGCGGGCAGGCGATCGACCAGCAGCAGGCGGGCGGCGCTCGCTTTGGCCTCGGTCACCTTCAGCACCACGACGAGGCGGTCGTTCTGGCGCAGGGGCTTCCCCGCCTCCACCGGGCTGCCGTCGAGGCGGTAGAAGGCGCGCTCGACCGTGTAGCCGTGGGCGGCCGCGGGCTCCGGGGTGATCGGGTTGCCGGTGATGCCGACCGTCAGCTGCACCGGCTCGCGGCCCTCGTTGACGATCCGCACCGGCCGCGCCTCCAGGGAAGGCGCCCGGTAGAGGCGGGAGAGCGGGCCCGCCTCCGCCTTGCCGTCGATCGAGAGCTTGAGGCTCTCGGACTCTTTGGCGAGGCCTTGGGCGGCCAGGACCATCCAGGCGTTCTCCTGGGTGCTGGTGGTGCGGGCGTCCGTCCGCTCCTGGCCGATCACCGCGGCGACGGGCTGAAGCGTCTCGCGCGAAAACCCGGTCTCGGCCGAGAGCGCCAGCAGGGCGGCGCCGTCGCGCAGGCGCGAGCCGTAATCGGCGCGGTAATCGCCCTTGTCGCGGCCCACTTGAAGCGCCTTCACCGCCGCGTCGAAGGCCTTTTGCGCCCGGCCGCGGTCGCCCAGAAGTGCCAGCGCGGCGGCGAGTTGGCCGCGGCCGAGCGGCGTGGCGAAATCCTCGATCTTGGTGTCGGCGAGATAGCGCAGATCGCCCATCACCGGGCGGCCGTTGCGGGCGAGCACGTAGGCCGCGTAGGCCAGATCCATCCCGCCGTTCTCGACGTTGGTGGTGTTGGCGACCGTGTTGCGCAGGCGGTCCAGCGCGCTGTTGAAGGCGGTCTGCGGGACGGTGAAGCCGCGCTCGCGGGCGCGGGTGAGGAAGTCGGTCACGTAGGCGTCGAGCCACGTGTCGCCCGCATTCTCAGTGGACCACAGGCCGAAGGCGCCGCTCGAATCCTGGCGCGCCAGCACCCGTTCGATGGCGCCGCGCACCCGCTCATCCACCGCGCCGTCGAGGCCGAGCTTTTCAGAGGCCGCCAGCCCATTGACGTAGAGGAGCGGGAGCGCCCGGCTCACCGTCTGCTCGGAGCAGCCGTAGGGATAGCGGTCGAGCGCTTGCAGCAGGGCCGCCACGTCGATGCCGGCGAGCCGGCTGGCCGCCACCGAGACCGCGCCGGTGCCGGGGAGGATGTCGGCGAGAAGATCGGCCGAGAGGTCGAGACCGGCGCCGGGCTCCAGCGGGCGCACGGTACGGCGCAGCAGCGCGCCGGTGCCGGGGCCGATGGCGAGGGCGAAGGACTGGCCGGCGCTGCCCTGGATGCCGGGGCCGGTCAGCGTCAGGTCGAGCCGGGTGAGGCCGGGGCCGGCGGCGGTGATCGGGATCACGAACTGCCCCTTGGCGCCGGCCTCCAGCCGCAGCGTCGAGCGCAGGGCTTCGCCCGCCACCACGACGGGGCCGGACAAGTCGAGATCGACCGTGTAATCGCCCGCCCCGCCCTCGACATTGTCGAGCGCCACGAAGAAGCGCGAGCGGTCGCCGACATTGAGGAAGCGCGGCAGGGTGCCGGTGAGCACCACCGGATCGCGCACGATCACGTCGGCCTGGGCCTGACCCACGCGGGTCTTGGTCCAGGCGGTCGCCATCAGCCGGGCGGTGCCGTTGAAGGCCGGCAGTTCGAGCGGGATTTTGGCCGTGCCGTCCGCGCCGACCGTGACGACGCCGGAGTAGAGCGCCAGCGGCGCCTGGGTCGGCGGGGTGTCGGCGAGTTCGGTCGCGCCGCCGTCGCCGCCGGAGCGGATCGCACCGAGCGTGCCCTGCATGCCGTCGATCAGGTAGCCGTAGAGGTCGCGCACCTCGGGGCCGAGCGCCTTCTGGCCGAAGAAGTACGCGAACGGGTTCGGCGCCTCGTAGCGGGTGAGGTTGAGGATGCCGACATCGACGGCGGCGAGCGTCACCCGCGCCTCCTCGCCGGCCTGGAGCCCGGCGATCTTGACCGGCACCGTGAGCGTGCCGCGGGGCCGGACTTTTTCCGGCGCGTCGAGCGAGACCGAGAGGCCGCGCTTCTCCTTGTCGATGGAGAACCATGCGAGCCCCAGCGCCCGGCCCGGCATCCTCTTGGCGGCTTGATCCAGCGGCCGGTAGGCGGTGGCGACGAGGTAGGCGCCTGAGCCCCATTCGGCCTTGACCGGGATATCGACGGTGGTGCCGCCCTCCGAGACGGTGACGTCGCGAATCTCGTGGACGCGGTCGCTCACCACCGCGAGGGTCGCCGTGCCGGAAAACTTCGGCGCGAGGCGCGCTTTCAGCCGCTCGCCGGAGGCGTAGGCGGCCTTGTCGAGGGTGAGGTCGAGGAGGTCGGGCACGTCGGCGCTCTCGGAGCCGCCCCAGCCGACCGAGAAGCTGACGCTCACGGCGGCCTGCGGCTGGCCCGGCACGGTCGCCTCCAGTCGGTACTGCCCGAGGCCGACCGGGGCGGCGATGCGCGCGGGCGCATCAGTCGGAATCGCGACGCGCCCGTCGGCGACGCGGCGGCTCGACTTCACCGGCTCGAAGCTCCAGCGCCCGTCCTCGCGGTACCATTGATAGGTCCGCTCGACTTTCGAGAGCGTCCACACCACGCCGTCCTGAGGCAGGCGCCGCCCGTCGGGGGCGGCCATCACGAGATCGAAGGTCGCTGTCGCCCCGTCCGACAGGTCGCCGCCGAAGTTCTTTCGAAGGGCCAGCACCGGGGCGGAGGGCAGGATCGGCAGGGTGATGCTGCGGCTGAGCGCCCGCCCGCCCGGCTCGCCGGCCGCGAGGGTGATCTTGGCCTCCAGCGGCCGGGGGGCGGCGAGTTCCTGCACCGGCACGGTGAGGCTCGCCTGTCCCCGCGCGTCGGTGGTGGCCCTGGCCTCGACTTCCGTCGTGGTCGCCTCCACCGCCTCGTCGTCGAGGCCGATGGAATAGCCGTCCAGGCCCTTGATGCCGGAACCCGTCGCCGGCTGCACCGCGACCGCGGCCGACACGTCGAGGCCGGCGCCCGGCGCGCCGTAGAGGTAGCGGGCCGAGACGTCGATGGTCGCCGCTTCGCCGCGCTTCAGCGTCGGGGTTTTGGGCGCGAGGCTCACCTCCAGCCGCTCGGGCACGTAATCCTCGACGAGCCAACTCGCCTCGCCGACCGGCGGCGCCTTCGGATCGGTATAGGCCGAGACCCGCCACGTGCCGTGCATGGCGCCCGCCATCAGCGGCAGCGCGAGCGCGCGCCCGCCGAGCCCTTCGTCGGCAACCGCCGCGCGGCGATACTCGACCCCGTCCGGCCGCTTCACCACGAGCGTCAGCGGCAGGCCGCTCACCGCCGCGCCCTGCGGGTCGCGCAGGAGGGCGGTCAACTGCACCGTCTCGCCGGAGCGGTAGACGCCGCGCTCGGGAAAGACGTAGGCTTCCGCCCCACCCGGCGCCGGGCGGCCCTTCACGCCGCGATCCGACAGGTCGAAGGCGCCCTGCGCCAGGTCGAGGAAGCCGTAATCGTCGCCGACCTGCGCCACGACGAGGCCCGGCGCCAGCCCGCCCTCGCCGCGGGCGAGGCCGCCGGGGAAGGCGGCGTGGCCCTGGCCGTCAGTTTTTTGCGTCGCCAGCACGTCGTTGTTGCGGGCGACCAAGCGGATCTCCGCGCCGGAAACGGCCTTGGCGCTCGCCAGCGAGCGGGCCAGCACGTGGACGCCATCGCGGCCCTTGAAGGCGGTGAGCCCGAGATCGGAGACGACGAACCACTGCGTCGCCTGGGTCTCGTAGCCCCCTTCCTCGTCCGCCGCCGCATCGGTGGTGCCGGTGGGTTTCGCCAGCATCAGGTAGAGGCCGGGTTCGAGCTTGCCGACCGCCTGGAGCACGGGGAAGGCGGTGACCGCCTCGCGGTTGGTCTCGGCTTTCGCCGTATCGAGCGTGCCCTTCCAGACGCGCTGGCCCTTCTGGTCGGCGATGGTTTTGGCCGTCGCGCCGCTGAGCTGGCTCAGGAATTCCTCCGAGCGCAGCGTCGGCAGCAGGCCGCGGTCGCCGATGCGCAGCACCTCGACATCGAGCTTTTGCGCGTTGACCGAGACCAGCGGCACGCCGGCTTGGCCCGTGCGCGGCAGGACGTAGTTGCGGCCGGTAAAGCGCACCTGGGGCGAGCGGTCGCGGACGTAGACCTCGTAGTCGGCGGCCTTGAGCAGGGTCTCGCCCACAGTGGAGGGCAGGCCGGCGCGCAGCACGAAGGCGTAGCGCTCGGAATGCTTCAGCCCATCGACGCAGAGCTGCTGGCCCTCCGCCGTCACCGCGGCGTTGCTCGCGCCCGACACCGCGACGAAGGGGGCGTAGTCGGTCTTCGGCAGCAGCGACTCCGAGAAGGTGAAGCAGACCCGCGGCGCGGCGGCATCCGAATCGACCTTGTAGTCGAGGATGCGGAAGCCGTGCTCCTCGCGCAGCTTTTCGTACTCGCCCCGCGTCGGCGCGTCGTCCTTCAGGGCGAGGCTCGCCCGGTAGGCCTCCATCGCCGGGCGCCACTCGGCCTGCGCCGCCTGGACCTCGCCGAGGCGGGCGAGCGCGCGGGCCTCGTCCGCGGGCGTGCGGGCCTTGAGGTAGCCCTGGTAGGCGGCCGCCGCCGCGCGACTCCTCAGCTTGAGCCGGGCCGAGTAGTCGCCGCGCTCCTCGTCGGCTCCCGCTGCGGCCGCCGTGCGGGCGTAGTCGAGCCAGTTCCGAACATCGTTCGGATCGGCCGCGATGGCGGCGGCGTAGGCGTTCATCTCGGCGTCGGGCTCGGCCTCGTCGCTCTTGGCGGCAGCCTCCGCCTCACGGCGCCACTGGGCGGCGGGCTTGGCGCCGGGAGGCGCCTCGGCCTTCAGCGAGGCCTCCAGACGCACGCCCGCGCTCGCCAGCGCCTCGCGCACGAAGGTCTTTTGGATCGGGGCGGTGGCGGATTTCGGCGGCGGGGCCGGACGGGGGGCCTGGGCCGCCGCCGGCAGGGTCGTGGCGACGAAGGCCGCCGTCAGGACGGCGAGACGCCGGATCGAGTTGCCCTGGGACATGCGCGTCTCTCCGACCGCCTATGAGCGGCGGGCGGCACGCTATCACTTGGCGCGGGCGCCGCAACGCTTGTCGCGACGCGCCGGACGCGGGCATCATCGGTGCGTGACGCGCCCAGCGCGTCGGGGCGGATGATCGCGATGCATCGGCGGACGGCAGCTTTTCGAACGGGCCTCGCGGCGCTCGCCAGCCTCGGCCTCGCGCTGAGCGCAGCGGCACAAGTGCCGCCGCCCGCGGCGCCGAAGCCCGCTTCGCCCGCGCCCGATCCCGCCTTCGAGGCGGCCCGCGCCGCCTTCGAGGCGCTGCCCGAGCCCGAGCGGCGGGCCGTGCAGGACGCGCTGGTCTGGACCGGCGACTACAACGGCGTGACGACCGGCGGCTTCGGGCGCCGGACGTTCGAGGGCATCGCCACCTATCAGCGGCGCACGGGGGCCGCCCCCACCGGCCAGCTCGCCGCGCCGGAGCGGGTGGCGCTCGCGACGGCGGCGGATGCGGCGCGCAAGGCGGCGCGGTTCCGGGTGCAGACCGACGGGGCGAGCGGCGCCGTGATCGGCGTGCCGGAGCGGCTGCTGGCCAAGCGCAGCCCGCTGCCCGGCGGCACCCGCTGGCAGAGCGCCGACGGGCGCGTGACGCTCGACACCCGCTCATTCCCGCCCGGCGCCACCGATCTCGACGCCCTGTTCGAGCGCGCTACCGCGGCGAACCCGGAGCGCAAGGTCACCTACAAGCTCAGGAAGCCGGATTTCATCGTCGTCACCGCCGAGACCGCGACCGGGCGCTCCTATGTCCGCTATGCGCTCGGCGAGGCCGGCATCCGCGGCTTCGCCCTGAGCTACGACCGGGCGCTCGCCGCCGAGGTCGAGCCGCTGGTGATCGCGGTGGCGAACAGTTTTTCGCCGTTTCCCACGGAAGGCGTTTCGCCGCCGGTCGCGGCGGCGCCCCCCAAGCCCGCGCCGGGGCCGGGGCCCAACCTTGCCGCCCCGCCCCTGGCGCCGCCGGGCGAGGCGCGTGCCTCCGCGACCGGACTGAATCTCGGCGGCGGGCGGGTGCTGACGGCGGCCTCCGCCCTGGAGAACTGCCCGGCGCCCCGCGTCAACGGGTTGCCGGCCCGGAGCGAGGGCGCCGGTCCGGTGGCGGTGCTGCGGGTCGAGGGGCTCGGCGGCGGCGCGGTGCCACCGCTCCGCACGGAAACGCTCAGTGAGGACGAGGCGCTGCTGGTGCTCGCAGCCGAGGCGAATGGCGGGCGCAGCGTCGCCCCCGGCATCGCCGGGCCGGGCGGCGTGTACGCGCCGCTCCAGCCGGGCGCGGGCGGCGCGCCGGTGCTCGACCGGGCGGGCCGCCTCGTCGGGCTGGTGGCGCGGGCGCCCGCGGGGCCGCGCCTGATCGCCGGGGTGATGCCGCCGACGCGCTACGCGGTCGTGCCGGCGAGCGCGCTGGCCGACACGTTCAAGGGGCGTGCGCCCGCGTCAGTCCCCGCGGCCAGCCCGAGCGGAGCCGCCGCGCCGGTGCTCAGCGCGGTGGTCGGGATCGTGTGCGGGCGCTGAGAGCGGGAAGCGGTCAGTCGAGGACGACGGCGACGAGGGAGAACAGGCCGGCCAGCAGCAGGTTGCAGGCGATGAGGACGACGACCGTCATGGGGACGCTTTTGACTCTTCTGGGGGGATCGGGAAGGCGGCGTCCCAGGCGGTAGCCGGAGAAGCTTGACGATGTGTTCCCTCGGGTCCGATTGCGGCGGCGGCGGGGCCTCGCGGGCCCGAAACCGGTGCAGGGAGGGCACACTCGCCCCCTCATCGACCGTCACGCTTGAACCGCCGCTGAATCGGCCGTCACCGACCGGCCACAGGGCCGGCGTCATGCGCGTGAAAAACCCGCCGCGCCGCAAATGCGTCAAGGTTGTGTTAACGTTTGCGCTTTCGCGGACGTCCCGTTTCGAGACACTGGCGGCATGATCTCCTTGACCGAATCCCTCCTGAGTGCGGCGAGCCTGCTCGGGCTCGGCGCGGTCGCCGCCCGCCCGCCCGAGACGCCGCCGGAGGCCGCGCCCGAGAGAACGAATCTGTCGCCCGACGCGGTGGCGCCGGACGATCCCTTCTTTCTTGCGGTCGCCGAGGCGCTGCAGGAAGCGGGCTATCTGGATTCCTGAAAATCCGGCGATTAAGCCTCGCCGACATCCGGCGCCCGATCCGGGGCCGGAGCCGGAGGTTTTGAGCGCATGACCGCATCCCACGACGTCCGCCCGCGGGTCTCGCCGGACGTTCTGGCCGCGGTCGGCGGCACGCCGCTGATCCGGCTGCGCCGCGCCTCGGACGAGACCGGCTGCACCATCCTCGGCAAGGCCGAGTTCCTCAATCCCGGCCTGTCGGTGAAGGACCGGGCCGCCCTCTCGATCGTGCGCGATGCGGAAGGCCGCGGGCTGATCCGGCCCGGCGGCACCATCGTCGAGGGCACCGCGGGCAACACCGGCATCGGGCTGGCGCTGGTGGCGGCGGTGCGCGGCTACCGCACCGTCATCGTCATCCCCGAGACCCAGTCGGCGGAGAAGAAGGAGACGCTGCGATTGGCCGGCGCCCGCCTCGTCGAGGTGCCCGCCGTCCCCTTCGCCAACCCGAACAACTACGTCCACGCGGCGCGCCGCCTCGCCGAGCGGCTGGCGGAGACGGAAAGCGCCGGCGCCTTCTTCGCCGACCAGTTCGACAACGTCGCCAACCGCCGCGCCCATATCGAGGGCACCGGCCCCGAAATCTTTTCGCAGACCGAGGGTCAGGTCGACGGCTTCGTCTGCGCCGCCGGCACCGGCGGCACGCTGGCGGGCGTCGCCGAGGCGTTGCGGGCCTTGAAGCCCGGCGTGAAGATCGCCCTGTCGGACCCGGAAGGCTCGGCGCTGCACAGCCTCTACAGCACCGGCACGCTCAAGGCCGAGGGTTCCTCGATCACCGAGGGCATCGGCCAGGGCCGCGTGACGAAGAACCTCGAAGGGTTCGCGCCGGACCACTCGTTCCGGATTCCCGACGCGGAGGCGCTGGAGATCGTCTTCCGGCTGATGCGGGAGGAAGGGCTGTCGCTCGGCGGCTCGTCGGGGATCAACGTGGCGGGCGCGATTCGGCTGGCCCGCGCTCTGGGGCCGGGCCACACCATCGTGACGATCCTGTGCGACGGCGCGGCGCGCTACGCCTCGAAGCTGTTCAACCCGGCCTTCCTCCGAGAGCGCGGCCTGCCGACGCCGGACTGGCTCGGCGCGGCGGCGGGTGAACTGCCGGATTGGCGGGCCTGAGGGTTATCCCTGCGTCTTCCCCAGCCGGGCGATCAGCGCCTCGAGGCGCTCGCCCACTGGCTCGGTGAGGCAACCGGCATAGAGGCTGCGCAGGTTCTTGCCGATATGGCGGCGCACGCCCTGGCTCAGGGGCGGTACGGCGTCGTCGCCCGTCGATTTCGTCTCGGTCACCGTCTTCGTCACGGATCGTCTCCCGTCCGTGCCCCTCGAAGCCGGCACTCTGGCAGGAGAGGGTTAAGGCGGATTTTACCGGGATCGTTGACGGGCGGTTCACCATGGGGCGTCCCGCAAGCGAGACGATGCCCGATCAGCTCGCGCGCCCGGCCGCCGCCAGCCGGTGCAACTGCTTGAGAGCGAGGGGATGGCCTGCCTCCAAGTCGAGCGGGCCGGCGAAGCCCCCGTTGCGGTCCATCATGTAGACCATCAGGCTGTGCTCGATGGTGGTGCCGCCCTCCGCCAGCGGCACCCGCTTCACCTCGGCGCGGAAGGCGCGCGTCACCCGCTCGATCTCTTGCGGGCTGCCGGTGAGGCCGGTGATGCGGTCGCTGAACGAGGCCATGTACTCGCGCATGACCTCCGGCGTGTCCCGCTCGGGATCGACGGTGACGTAGTAGGCCCGGATATCGCCCCCCTCCTTCGCGAACGCGTCGAGCAGGTTGCCGAGGTCGGCCAGCGTCGTCGGGCAGACGTTGGGGCACTGGGTGAAGCCGAAGAACACGAGGTAGGGCTTGCCGAGCAGCGTGCGCGAATCGAGCACGCCGCCCTTCGAGGATTCGAGCCGGAACGACCCGCCGATCACCGAGATCGGCGGGGGCTTGGGGCCGGACGGCAGGAAGGCCACCGTCGTGCCGACGATGGCGGCGAGCCCGAGCGCGAAGACGGCGAGGATGGGGCCGCCGCCCCGCCGCGGCGGCGCCGGCCCGCCGGGTTCAGTGGGCATGGTCGTGGCCCTTATCCGACGAGCCCTTGGCCGCGATGCCCTCAACGACGAACTCCACCGCCACCGTGCCGGCCCGCTCGAAGGTGAGGGTGCCGGAGAGCCGCTCGCCCTTCTTGAACGGCTGCTTGAGGTCGAGGAACATCAGGTGGTTGCCGCTCGGCGCGAGCTTCACCGTCGCGCCCGGCGCGATCTCCAGGCCGTTGGGGAGCGGGGCCATGCGCATCACCCCGCCCTCGCTCGACATGGAATGCAGCTCGGCCCGGCCCGCCGCGGTGACGCTCGCGCCGGTGAGGCGGTCGGGGCTGGTGCCGGTGTTCGTGACGCTGAGATAGCCCGCCGCGACCTTGGCCCCGCCCGGCGTGGCGCGGGACCAGGGATGGTCGATCTTGAGCGGACCCGCCTTGTAATCGTGGGCCGAGAGCGGGCCCGCCGACAGGACGGTGAGGGCGAGCGCGAGAGCGGGAAGGCGCATGTGTGTCTCCGGTCGGGGGCGCTCCGGGCATCGGCCGCGGGGCGTGGAGGCTTCGGGGAAGATAGGGAGGTTTTTTCGGAATGGGCCGGGCGAGCGGCGTCGCGCGCCCGCTCAATGGTGGTGGGCGTGGCCGCCGGCCTCGGGCGCCGCCGCGCCGGGGCCCTGTTGGGTCGGCCCTTGGGCGCCGATGGGCGCGACCGCAAAAGTCACCGGGACGGCGCCGGCCCGCTCGAAGGTGAGGGTGCCCGTCACCGTCTCGCCGGCCCGCAGGCCGTCGGTGAGGTCGAGGAACATCAAGTGCAGCCCGCCGGGCTTGAGCGCCACGCTCTCGCCCGGCGCGATGGTCAGGCCGCCCTCGACGGGGGCCATCTTCATCACGCCGTTCTCCGTCGACATCGAATGGATCTCGCCCCGCCCGGCGCGGGCGAGGGTGGCACCGGTCAGCCTGTCGGGCTCCGTGCCGGTGTTGCGCACGGTCACGTAGCCGCCCGCGACCTTGGCCCCGCCCGGCGTGGCGCGCAGCCACGGCGTCTCGATGGCGAGCGTGCCGGTCTTGGTCTCGGCCTTGGCGTCCACCTTGGCGGGCGCCGGGTTCGTCTTGGCGGCGACGATCCGCACGGCCGGGGCCGGGCTCTTGAGGACGCGGGCGCCCTCGCCCTGGGCGGGCACCTCGCTCCAGTGGTAGCTGCCCTCGGTGCAGTCCTGCTCCACGGGGAAGTAGATCGTCGCGCCCGGCGCGAAGTCGTCCGAGACGCGGGCCAGGAAGGTGAACTCGTCGACCTGATCGTCGGGCAGGCTGCCGCCGCTCCACGTGATCGTGGTGACGCCCTCGGTGACGGTTCCGTGGAAGGACGGGTAGGGCTTGGCATAGGCCGAGCGCGTGGTGGCGAGCGTCCAGCCGGGCTTCGGCATCGGTTTGGCCCCGGTCACCCCCTCGGGGATCGTGACGCTGACCCGCGTGGTCGGCCGGCCATCGCAGCCGTGCATGATCTGGACGACGCCGCGATAGGCGGCGTTGGGCGAGGCCTCCTTGCGCTCCAGCACGGCATGGGCCGACGCGGCGGAGATGAGGAGCGGCAGCAGGACGAGGGCGGCCGGCAGGGCGGCGCGCGGGCGGGCGTGGGGCATGGCGGAGTCCGAAAGGCTGATGGCGAAGGTCGCTCGCGGCCCTCACGGGAGGGGAGGTCGCGAGTCCCCCAGCGGCCGTCGTGGGGGCGGCTGGCGGGAGGGTTCGGATCAGGCGAGCGGCGGTGCGCGGGCGCTGGCGATCAGGAAGGGTGGCGCGCGGGCAGCATGGAGCGGACGGGCGCGCCAGCCGGGCGCCGTCGCCTCCGGCGCGCTCCAGGCCGGCGCACGGGCGAGAGCCGGCGGCGGCGCGGCGGACGGGGCGTGGCTCGCGGCCGTACAGCAGGCGGCGTGGGGCGGCGTCGGCGCGGGCTTGTCGTCGGGTGCCGCGTCGGTCGCGGCGGCGCAGAGCAGGCCGGGGGCGCCCGCCACCGGCAGGGCCGCGATGCCGCCGAGCAGCGCCTGCAGCACCAGCGCATAGAGCGCGAGGACGGCCGTGAGCCCGCGCAGGCGGCGCGGCGCACGCCCGGTCCGGTCGCGGTGGTTCGTCGGCATGATTCGAGGCGTAGAACAGCCGCGTGCAGGCCGCCAGCGGAATCGCGTCGCAGGTTGCGCCGCCCTGCTTCCTGCTTGGCCTCAAGCGCCGGCGGCCGCCTCCGCGGACATCGTGTGCCCTTGGGCTACCGCTCCGCTAGACGCCTCGGCAAAAGCCGAGGCCGCTGCGCGGGGCGCTCTTCGCGCCCGGAACACGGAAAGCAAGCTTGGCCGCCACCCGTGACCCTCAGGCCCCACCCGCGCGGTCACGTGCGCCACGGCACCAGGGGCGCCACAATATGGCCCGGAACGGCATGGCTTCTTAACGCTAAGACCCCGACAACGGCGGCACGAGGACTTGGCGGGACTGTCGTTCCCGCCGGCTCCACCGAACCGCACCTTCATCCAGAGCCCCGGATCGATGCTGAAGACCGCGCGCCCCTCCCGTTCCCTCGCCTTCGCCCTGGCGGCGACCACCCTCGTCGCCGGGCCGGCGCTCGCCCGCGAGCCGGGCTTCGCCCAGGCCGAGTGGGCGCAGGACTATTCCTCGCCCTCGACCATGCAGGTCACCCGCTCCTCGACGCCGATCCTGTCGCCGCAGACCATCGCGTCGACCGAGGCGATGGTCGAGAAGTACCGCGCCATCGTCGCCCGCGGCGGCTGGCAGGCGGTCTCGGGCGCGGCCTCCCTGCGCGTCGGCTCCCGCGGTCCGGCGGTCGCCGCCGTGCGCCAGCGCCTGATCGTGACCGGCGACCTCGACGCCAATGCCGGCGGCGCGGGCGTCTACGATTCCTACGTCTCGGCGGGCGTGAAGCGCTTCCAGGCGCGCCACGGCCTGTCGCAGACCGGCCAGATGAGCCCGGCGACCCAGGCCGCGATGAACGTGCCCGCCGACATCCGTCTGCGCCAGCTCGAGACCAACGTGATCCGCCTGCGCTCGTATGCGGGCGATCTCGGCCGCCGCTTCGTCATCACCAACATCCCGGCCGCGCTGGTGCAGACGGTCGAGAACGGGCAGGTCGTGACGCTGCACGCCGCGGGCGTGGGCAAGATCGACCGCCAGTCGCCGATCATGAACACCAAGGCGGTGGAGATCAATTTCAACCCGACCTGGACGGTCCCGGCTTCCATCGTGAAGAAGGACCTGATCCC
Source organism: Methylorubrum subtropicum (assembly GCF_038442325.1). Lineage (NCBI taxonomy): Bacteria > Pseudomonadati > Pseudomonadota > Alphaproteobacteria > Hyphomicrobiales > Methylobacteriaceae > Methylorubrum > Methylorubrum subtropicum. The sequence goes on from NZ_JBBXMW010000019.1 coordinate 17,020, forward strand.
GAAGATGCAGAAGGACCCGAACTACCTCACGGACAACAAGATCCGTATCCTCTCGGGCGGCCAGGAGATCTCGCCCCGCCAGGTCAACTGGAACTCGGACGAGGGCACCCGCTACACCTACCGCCAGGATTCGGGCGCCGACTTCAACTCGATGGGCGTGGTGCGCATCAACATCCCGAACCCCTACGGCGTGTTCATGCACGACACCAATTCCCGCGGCGTGTTCGGCGACGACTTCCGCTTCATCTCCTCGGGCTGCGTCCGCCTGCAGAACGTGCGCGAGTACATCACGTGGCTGCTGAAGGAGACCCCCGGCTGGGACCGCGCCGCGGTCGAGCGCGCGGTGGAAGGCGGCCAGCGCATCGACGCGCGCCTCGCCCAGCCCGTGCCGGTCTACTGGACCTACATCACCGCCTGGGCGACCCCGGAGGGCACGGTCCAGTTCCGCGACGACATCTACAAGCGCGACGGCGTCAACGTGCCCTCGACGCTGGAGGCGCCGACCCCGGTCGCCAGCGCCGCCTCGACCCAGCCCGAGACCTTCGAGCCGGGCGACGAGTAAGCCGCCTCTCTCCACCGCGAGCCTCTTGCGCGCCCCCGGGTCCGACGGACCCGGGGGCTTTTTCGTGCCGCGGTCCGGCCTTGCGGTGTGGCTCTCCCGGCACGCCTCGGCCGAAACCGGCGGCGCCCCCCCGCCCGCGCACTCCGCGGCAACCCCCTGCGACCGCCTGCCGCATGCGGCTGTCCCAGTTCGGGACGAAACGTACCGGTATGCAGGATTCCGACGACTTGAGCGATTCGCGAAGCCTGCGCTTCGGCGGGGCGGCTTCCGTCGTCGAGGGTATCCGAAACGAACGATCACAATAAACGCTTCGGAAACCACGGTTTCCGGTCGCGCAAACCAACACGGCCCGATCCCGCAAAGGTCGGTTAAGCCTTGAATGGAATGGTGCGCGGCCGGCCTGAACGGCGCAAGGCCGAAGGCTTCGGGGGATAGAGCCAGATGACCGAGTACAAGCTGAGCCGGGACACCGACCGTCTGATCGGCGGTGACCAGGACGACGTGTTTCTCGCGGGCTCGATCAACGATCTGCGCGGCGCCGACATCCTCCGGGGCGGCGCGGGCACCGATACGCTGCGGTTCTCCGGCATCACCACCGGCCTCGCCCTCGACTACACCCGCCTCGCCGGCCTCTCGTCGGTCGAGCGGATCGACATCGCCTCGGTCAGCGGCGCCATCACCATGGCGCTCGACGCCGCGAGCATCGGCCAGGCCGATAACGGCAGCCTCACCGTGGCCTTCGGCGCCAACGCGATGATGTTCGGCGTGACCGCGATGGATGCGGGCGACACGATGGTGCTGGCCGGCACCGGCCAGGTCACCCTGCGCAACTTCGCCGACCAGAAGATCCGGGTCGCCGACGGCTTCGACGGCCGCATCACCGGCGGGGCCGGCGACGACACGCTCACCGGCGGCACCGGCAACGACACGCTGAAGGGCGGCGTGGGCCGCGACACCCTGACGGGCGGGGCGGGCGACGACGTGCTCGACGGCGGTGCGGGCGTCGATCTCATCGTCTCCGGCGGCGGCCGGGATACCGTGACCGGCGGCAGCGAGGCCGACACCTTCAAGGTCGGCCCGGGCACGACGACGATCACCGACTTCGCCGTGGACTTCCACCTCGAGCGGATCGACCTGCGCGGCGTGTCCGCGGCGACCGACTTCGCCAAGCTCGCGATCACCGACACGCCCGCCGGCGCCAGCATCACGGTCGCCGACACCACGATCCTGCTCAGCGGCGTCAAGGCGTCCCAGGTGAGCGCCGGCAACTTCATCTACAGCGGCCAGACCGACACCAGCATCGTCTACGTCGATGCCGGCACCTCGCAGGACGTCATCCAGCGCCTGCTCGACGAGGCGCCCCCCGGCACGACCATCCAGCTCGCCGCCGGAACCTACGAGTTCGACACGACCCTACGGATCGACCGCAGCGACATCTCCCTGCTCGGCGCGGGCAGCGACAAGACGATCATCCGCTCGCTGATCCCCGATGCGCAGGCCGGCTCGACCATCAAGGTGCAGGGGGCGCTGGCCGACCACCGCTTCGCCGACGTGGCCGTGACCGCCGTCAAGGGCTCGAAGACGGTCCAGCTGACCTCGACCAAGGACCTGAAGGTCGGCGACGTCGTCTACATCGCCCAGAGCAACGACGCGAAGTTCTTCGCCGAGACCGGCAACACCGGCGTCATCCTCCCCGACCCGTCGAACCCGAACGGGAGCCCGCTGCGCGAGATGCTGTCGAAGGTCGTGGCCATCGACGGCAACAAGGTCACGCTCGCCGAGCCGCTGCCCTACACCTTCGAGGCCGGCAAGGGCTGGGCCGGCGAGCCCGCCCTCCTGAAGAACGTCGAGGTCGGCGGCTTCAAGATCGAGACCGCGTTCACGCCGGCCAACTCGCTGAACTTCGAGAACACGCGCTCGGCCTGGCTCGGCGTCTCGACGGTGAGCTTCCGCGGCGTGGCCGACAGCAAGCTGTTCGACGTCGGCGCCTACAACAACGCCTCGACCGCCTTCGCCTTCACCCGCACCTACGGCCTCGACGTCGATAGTCTGACCGCGGTCGGCAGCCAGAACAAGGGCGAGGGCGGCAGCGGCTACGCGTGGTCGCTGGCCGAGACCTTCGCCGGCAACTTCACCCACCTGACCGACAAGGACATGCGCCACAGCGTGCTGTTCTCGGCCTGGGACGCGGAGCACTACAACAACATCCAGGTCGACTTCACCAACCGGGACATCAACTTCCACGGCAGCCCGGATAGCGGCAACACCGTCACGGTCGATCGCTCGGTCGCCTATTACGAGGTGGATCGGGCCGCCTGGCCCTCGGTCGGGCCGGGCGCCTTCCCGGTCCATCCCCACAGCACGATCGAGGCCAACGACGTCCGGTTCCTCTACCTGCGGGCGGGGCGCAAGGACGATGTCGTCCACGCGGCCAAGTCCGGCGGCGATATCGACACCGCGGGCGGCCACGACACGATCTACGGCGACATCGGCGCCGACCGCCTCTCGGGCGGCGACGGCAACGACATGATCTGGGGCGCGGGCGGCAACGACAGCCTGTTCGGCGGCCGGGGGCGCGACACCCTCAGGGGCGGCGCGGGCGACGACACCCTGACGGGCGACGACGGCGCCGACTTCCTCGACGGCGAGGCCGGGATCGACGTGCTGTCCGGCGGAGCGGCCAGCGACCTGCTGCGGCTCGGCGCGGGCGACACCGGCACGGGCGGGGCGGGCACGGACAGCTTCGTCATCCTCGGCAACGCCACGATCACCGACTTCAACGCCACCGACCGCATGGAGAAGATCGACCTGCGCGGGATCGCCGGGGCGACGGGCATGTCCGCCCTCAAGATCGCCGCGGTCGGCAAGGACACCGCCGTCACCGTCGGCGGCGTCACGATCACCCTCAAGAACATCGCGCCGCGCTCGCTCACCGCCGACAGCTTCGTCTTCGTCGGGGACAAGACCGCGACGCTGGCCGAGATGCACACCCGGCTGCCGACGGTGACGCCCGAGAGCGGCATCGAGACCTATGTCGGCAGCGCCATCAACGACCTGTTCGAGACCACCTCGGCCCAGCTCGCCACCCGCAGCGTCATCGACGGCAAGGGCGGCACCGACACGCTGCGTCTGGCCTCCGACACGATCGGCGTGCTCGCGACCTCCTTCGCCCGCGTCTCCTCCGTCGAGGTCCTCGACGTGTCCATGGCGACCCAGACCGTCGAGGTGCAGGTCGATGCCCGGGCCGTGGGACAGGCCGACGGCGACCGCCTGACGATCTTCGGCGGCGCCCGGGACATCGCCCTCAGCACCGCCGGCCTCGGCAAGGCCGGCACGGTGGTGATGCAGACCTTCGGCACGGTCAGCCTGCGCCAGAACGTCGACAACGTCGTCACGGTGTCCGACGCGGTCACCGGCAAGGTGGTCGGCTCGAACGGGCGCGACACCATCACCGGCGGCGCCCGCGCCGACCTGCTCGCGGGCGGCGACGGCGACGACCTCATCGTCGGCGGCGGCGGCAGCGACCGGCTCGACGGCGGGGCGGGCGACGACGTCCTCAGCGGCGGGATCGGCCGCGACACCCTGCTGGGCGGCCTCGGCGACGACACGCTGCGGATCGAAGGCGGCGACGTCGCCACCGGCGGGTCGGGCTCCGACACCTTCGTCGTCCTCGGCAGCGCCACGATCACCGACTTCGCGGTGGCCGACCGGATGGAGAAGCTCGATCTGCGCGGCATCGCCACCGCCAAGAGCCTCGCCGCGCTCAAGATCACCCAGACCGCCGACGGCGCGAAGATCGTCGTCGGCGGCGCCACGATCCTGCTGCAGGGCGTGACCGCCTCCAAGCTCACCGCCGACAACTTCGTCTTCGCCGGGCAGAAGGTCTCGACCGTGGCCGAGCTGCACGGCCGGGCGCCCACCGCCGTGCTGACCGGCGGCGCCGACCGCATCGTCGGCACCGCGGGCAACGACATCTTCGAGACCACCGGGGCGAGCTTCACCTCCGCCGACTCGGTCAAGGGCGGCGCGGGCATCGACACGCTGACGGTCACCTCGGGCACGTTCTCGCGCACCGACGGGACCCTGGCGAAGCTCTCCTCCGTCGAGATCATCGACGTGACCCGCGCGAGCGGCACCGCGACCTTCCAGGTCGGCGCCGCGGGCGTCGGCCAGGCCGACGGCGACCGGCTGACGATCTTCGGCGGCATGAAGGACATCGCCCTCGACACCGGCTCGGTCGGCCGGGCCGGCAAGGTCGTGGTCGAGACCTTCGGCACGGTCAGCCTGCGCCAGGGCGTGAACAACGTCGTGACGGTGTCCGACGCGGTCAGCGGCAAGGTGGTCGGCTCGACCGGGCGCGACACCATCACCGGCGGCGCCCGCGCCGACACGCTCTCGGGCGGGGCCGGCAACGACGTCATCGGCGGCGGCGCCGGCAGCGACCGGATCGACGGCGGGGCGGGCGACGACATCCTCAGCGGCGGGACCGGCCGCGACACCCTGCTGGGCGGCCTCGGCAACGACATCCTGCGGCTCGAAGGCGGCGACGTCGCCACGGGCGGGGCGGGCTCCGACACCTTCGTCGTCCTCGGCAACGCCACGATCACCGACTTCGCGGTGGCCGACCGGATGGAGAAGCTCGACCTGCGCGGCATCGCGAGCGCCAAGAACCTCGCCGCGCTCAAGATCACCCAGGGCACCGACGGCGCGAAGGTCGCGGTCGGGGGGGCCACGGTCGTGCTGAAGGGCGTGAGCGCCTCCAAGCTCACCGCCGACAACTTCGTCTTCGTCGGGCAGACCGCCCCGACCATGGCCGAACTGCACAGCAAGGTCGCGGCGGGCCTGCTGACCGGCGGCGCCGACCGCCTCGTCGGGACGAGGGGCAACGACGTGTTCGAGGGGAGTGCCGCGAGCTTCACCTCCGCCGACTCGATCAAGGGCGGCACGGGCACCGACACGCTCAGCATCACCTCGGGCACGTTCTCGCGCACCGACGGGACCCTGGCGAAGCTCTCCTCCGTCGAGGTCATCGACGTCAGCAAGACCGACGGGACGCCCGTGTTCCAGGTCGGCGCGGCGGGCGTCGGCCAGGCCGACGGCGACCGGCTGACGCTGCTGGGCGGCACCAAGAACATGATGGTGGACACCGGCTCGGTCGGTAAGGCCGGCACGGTGGTGGTCGAGACCTTCGGCACGGTCAGCCTGCGCCAGGGCGTGAACAACGCCGTGACCGTGTCCAACGCCGTCGACGGCAAGGTGGTCGGCTCGAACGGCAACGACAAGATCGTCGGCGGCGCCCGCGCCGACACGCTGACCGGCGGCACCGGCCACGACGTGCTGATCGGCAACGGCGGCGCCGACCGCCTCTCGGGCGATGCCGGCAACGACAAGCTCACGGGCGGGGCCGGGGCCGACACCTTCGTCTTCGCCAGTGGGTTCGGCAGCAGCAACGTCGACCACATCACCGACTTCGCCGCCGTGGACACGATCCAGCTCGCCAAGAGCGTCTTCACGGCGCTGGCGCCGGGCCATCTCGCCGCGGCGGCGTTCAAGGATCTGGGCGTGGCCGGCGCCAAGCTCGATGCCAGCGACCGGATCGTCTACGACCACGACACCGGCGTGCTCGCCTACGACGCGGACGGCTCGGGCAAGGCGGCGGCGGTGACCTTCGCCGTCCTCGACAACAAGGCCCTCCTGACCCACGCCGACTTCCTCATCGTGTGAGGCCGCGCACCCCGCGCGGGTTCGCCCGCGCGGGGATGGGGCGGGGATGGATTAAAGGCGAGGGCACCCGCGTTAACTCGACATGGTGCCAGATCGCATGCGCTCGAAACGCCCCGAAATCGTCGATCTCCTCGTGCCGCTGCGGCGCTACGCCCGCTCGCTCACGCGGGACGCGGTCAAGGCGGACGACCTCGTCCACGACACCCTGGTGCGGGCGCTGGAATCCCGCGCCAACCTGCGGCCGGACACCAACCTGCGCACGTGGATGATGACGGTGCTGCACAACGTCTTCATCGACGAGCAGCGCCGCAAGCGGGTCGAGGCCCGCCACGCCGACGTGCTGGTCCAGCTCTCCGACGACGTGGCGCCGCCCGCCCAGGAGGGGCAGGTGCGGCTGATGCAGATCCGCAAGGCCTTCGAGAGCCTGCCCGAGGAGCAGCGCGCCGCGCTCCATCTCGTGACTCTGGAGGGCATGGCCTATGCCGACGCGGCGGACGTGCTCGGCATCCCGATCGGCACGCTGATGTCGCGGCTCGGTCGCGGCCGTGCGGCGCTCCGCGCCTTCGAGGAGGGCAGCCGCAAGTCCCGCGGCTCGTCCGGCTCCTCGGACGACCCCGCCGAGCGAGGACGACCGCATCTGCGCATCGTCGGCCGGGAAAGCGCCGCCTGATCCGGCGTTATCCAGGTCCGGGAATGAACGGCGCGCTCTCCGTGCGAGGGGGCGCAGGAAGAGGCTTAGGGCCAGAAGGCTTCAATAGCTTGGCTGGCGGAAAGGACGTCGGAGTGGGCTGATGGTCGACCCGATCACGCAAACCGATCTCATCGCTTACGTTGATGGCGAACTCGACCCGATGCGCCGCGTCGAGGTCGAGGCGCATCTCGCGCGCCATCCCGAGGACGCCGTCCTGGTGATGGCGGACCTGCGGGATCGCGACGCCCTGCGCGAGGCCTTCGCGCTGCCCGCCGCGCTGGCGACGACCGGCGGCCCGGAGCGGCTGCGCTCCGGCGCCCGCCGCATCGACCGGGCGCTCGCGTGGCAGCGGGTCGGCAACCGCCTGCGCCGGGCCGCCGCCATCGCCGTGCTCGTCGGCGCCGGCTGGCTGGCGCACACCGAGATCGGCACCTTCGGCGTGCCGAACTCCATCGCCTCGCCGATCGATCCGGCGCTGGCCGAGGAGGCGCAGCAGGCGCGCCAAGCCGTGCAGATCCGTGCCCGCGCGACCTCGCAGCGGGCGACCGTCGCCTACGACGAGGCCGATCTGGAGGCCGCCACCGGCGTCGATCTGCCGGAGATGCCGAACGGCTGGGTCGTGCGCGACGTGCAGATCTTCCCCGGCCGCCAAGGCACCGGCGTCGAGATCGAGATCGAGGCCAAGGATCTCGGTGAGCTGTCGCTGTTCGCCAAGCGCAGCGGCGGCGCGGTCGTCCCCGAGGGCAGCGAGCCCGTGACCCGCTCGAGCGACGGCGCCACCGCCTATTGGCGCAACGGCCACACCGCCTACGCCCTCAGCGGCTCGCGCGACGAGCCCGGCCTGCACGCGGCGGCCGCCCGCCTCGCCTCGCTGCGCCACTGACCCGAACCGCGCCGTCGAGAACCCGAGCCCCGTTCCGGATTTCCCGATCCGGAGCGGGGCTTTCCATTTTGCGCCGATCACGGTCGCGGGAGGGGCCCTACCCTTCGGCCGGTGCACGCATTATTCAATTTGCGTTCGCCGCAGCCTCGGGTCCATGCGCCTCCTCGGCATCCTCGCCCTCGCCCTCGCCGGGCTCTACGGCGTCGCCGTCCTATCGCTCGCCCTCGGGCAGCGCCGGCTGATCTATCCGGGCAGCTGGATGGAGCGCCCGCCCGCCGAGGCGGTCGCCGGAACCGAAACGATCACCCTGCGCACCGACGACGGCGAGAGCCTGCACGCGCTCTGGCGCCCGCCGCAGCCGGGCTGCGGCGTCGTCGTCAGCTTCCACGGCAACGCCTCCGTCCCCGAGCCGCATGCGGAGCGTTTTTCCGAAGGCGTGTGGCGGCAGGGCGGCTGGGGCGTGCTGGCGCCGGCCTATCGCGGCTATCCGGGCTCGACCGGCCGCCCGAGTGAGGACGGCCTGATCCGCGACGGCGTCGCGGCCTACGTCGCCGCCGCCGAGCGGGCGCCGGGCGCGTCGATCCTGCTGCACGGCCATTCCCTGGGCGCCGCCATCGCGGTCGCCGTGGCCGAGCGGGCGCCGCATCTCGGGCTCTATCTCGAAGCGCCGTTCGACTCGATGAGCCACCTCGTCCGCCTGCTGTATCCGTTCGTGCCGAGCGGCCTCCTCCTCGCCGACACCTACCGCTCGGACCGGCGCATCGCCGGGCGCACCGAGCCGGTGCTGATCGTCCAGGGCACGCACGATCCGGTGGTGCCGGCCAAGCTCGCCGTGCGCCTCGCCGCGGCGGCCGGCCCGCAGGCGCAGCTCCGCCTGATCCCCGGCGACCACGTCTCGATCATGGGCGAGGAAGATGCCGGGGCCGAAGCTTTGTTCCGCGGCCGGATGAAGAGCCGGTGCGGCGCGGTGCCGGCCCAGGCGGCGGCGCCCTGAGACCCCAAAAGAATCAGCCGCAGGCCCGCAGCGGCGCCGCCTCCATCGCCTGGACGGCCATGCGGTAGGTCATGTCGTGCGAGGACAGCGTGTCGGCGATGAACCGGTCGAGGGCCGTCAGGCCCCGCGGGGTCAGGCTGAAACCGCCGGGCTGCGCCCGCGCGACGAGGCCCTGCTCCGCCGCCGCGACGAGGACGTTGCGGACATGCGAGCGGGAGAAGCCGAAGCGCGGCTTGAGCCCGGCGAGGTCGCTCTCGCGCACCGGGGCCATGGGATCGGCGGTGTTCGCCTCGCACAGCATCAGGAGCACCCGCACGCCGTTGTTCATCGACAGGAACGGCAGCAGGTCGGCGTTGGCCGCCAGGAAGCGCCCGATCACCGGAAACGTCGTGACGGCGACCGCGCGCTGCGCCCGCTGGAAGGCCGGGTCGCGGGCGAGCGCCGGGCCGTACCCGGTCTCGGGATAGAGCTGGCGCAGCACGCCGTAATAGGAGGCGAGGACCTCGCGGTCCCAGGCCAGCAGCCGTTCGGTGGGGCGCAGCCACCGCACGCGCCCATCCTCGGGCGGGCGCTCCAGGGTGAGGTAGCCGGTCCCCGCGAGGCGGGCGACGATCTCGTCGATCTGCCGGGGGCTGGTCAGGCCGAACATCGCGACCGATTGCTTGAAGCGCGCCAGCGTCGGCCAAGTCGCCCGGTCGGCGGGGTCGAAGACCGCATCGTTGCAGACGAGGGCGCCGAGGGCGGCGACGCGGCCGGCGGTGCTCTGCCAGTGTCCGGGCAGCGTGGCGATCTCGTAATGCGCCGTCGTCGCCGCGATGTAGGCGGGCCGTATCCGCGCAAAGCCCGGATGGCTCAGCACCGCGCCGGTGGTGCGGTGATCGATCTCCGGAAGGAAGCGCCGGAACAGCGACGTGTCCGGCCCGTCCGCTTGCCCCTCGTTCAGGTCCTCTCGCACCCGTCGTCTCGTCAGGTTCGTCGGGGCGCGGCGGGTCTTTGGCCCCGTCGCGTCCCGGTCGGTTACAAGGCGGATCGTCGTCGTGCCAGCGGTGCCGACGACGGCCCACACGTCAAGCGTGCGCGCCTCCGCTCACGCGTTCTTGCGCCCGCGATGGTTCGGATCGACGCCGCCTTCCGGGGTGGTCTCGTTCTCCACGTCGCCCTCGAAGGTCGAGTCGGCCTCGATCTGCGCCGGATCGGTCCCGGTCAGGCCCTTGGACTGGCCGATGCCGGGATTGCCCTTCAGGTCGGCATCGGTCGGCGTGTCGGTCTTGAGGTGCTTCGACATTGGGGCGTCTCCTATCCGCGTGAGACCGGGCAACCGCGCCCCGCGGGCGCCGTTCCGGGCGCCGATGTCGCGGTTCCAGCCTCACAGGACGGCGGAGAGCACCTCGTCGAGGGTCACGGTGCGGCCGGCCTCGCGGGAGAGCCGCAGCAGGGTCGATTGGCGAAAGCGCGGGTCGGTGGTGACCTCGCGGCCGAGCCAGTCGGGGGCGGCGTAGGCCTGGGCCTCGTGCTCCAGCTCGATCTCGGCCAGGATCATACCGTCGAGGGCGCCGTTATAGACGTCGATCTCCCAGACGAGCCCGCCGTGCAGCACCCGGTGGCGGGTCTTCTCGATCAGGCAGGTGTCGCAGACGAGGCGCAGCATCGCCTCCCCGTCCTCCCGCGGGATCTCGTACTCGAATTCCGGCCGCCCGAGCCCCTGGCGCTCGCCCTTGACGGTGAGGAAGGCGCGCTCTTCGTCGAGCCGCACCCGCACCTTCCCGTTCTCGAACTGCCCGACGAGGCCGTCGGTCAGCCGCCGCCGGCCGATCACGCCCGCCTTCCAGCCGTCGTGGACGACCAGGAATTTCCGCTCGATCTCGAAACGCATCACGACAGGACAGCTGGACGACGGAGTAGGCCCGCCTCCTTCAGCGAGACCCGACTAGGACAAAACCGGATTGTACGCCATCCAACGCTGAGCGCGCGCCGGATGCGGCGCGCGCGGGGCTCGGACCGGCCTTCAGCGCCAAAACGGCTTGGCATCGACCAGTTCGGCATGCGCCTCCGCGGCCTCGTCGAGCAATGCCCGCTCCCGCACTTCGACGTCGGCGGCGGCCATGCCGGCGGCGAACAGCGTCGAGGCGCCGGCCGCGATCCCGGCCTCCTCGACGACTTCCGCGCGCACCACCTCGTGGGCCGTGGCGATGTCGTTGAGCGCGCCGAGCCCATCCTGCAGGCCGGACAGGGCCTTGACGAAGGCGGCGTGGCGCCGGCCCGCCTTGCGGCCCGAATAGAGGCTCGCGAAGAACTCCGCACCATAGCGCAGCTTCTTCGCCGCGATGCGGACCCGGTGGCGCTCCTCGGGGCTGAGCCGGTCGAGGCGGCGCCCGCGCTTCTTCACCTGCCGACGGCGGCGGTCGAGTTCGCGCTCGGCGAAGTCGATCGCCGGCTCGTCGCGGCGCACCGGTCGGTCGCCGCGCGTATCGCGCAGCCACGGCCCGGCATTGATCCAGCCGATCAGGTCGAGCACCAGCGCGCGCCACGCCTCGGAGGCGAGCAGGGCCTCGACCTCGGCATAGGCCTTGGTGCGCGCCTCCTCCAGTTGCCGCTCCAGGCCGAGCAGGCCGATCTCGTCCGGGTGTCGCTCGCGCTCGGCCGGCAGGGTGGTGGCGAGGAAGACGTCGAGGTTGCGGGCGCGCCCGAGCGGCTCGGTCATCCGCTTCAGCTCGGCCCGCAGCCGCTCGCCCTGGGCGTCCTCCACGAGGTCGCCGAACAGCGAGAAGGCCGAGCGCAGGCGCCGGATCGCCACCCGCATCTGGTGCAGCGCGCCCGGCTCCCGCCGCTCCAGCAGCACCGCCTCGTTGAGCCGCATGTGGCGCAGGCAGGCATGGGCGATGGCCCGGAACGCGTCCGCGGCGTTCGCATCCTCGCGCAGCGGCACGGCCTCCGCCTTGATCCGCTCCGGCTCGCCCGCGGTGAGCGCGTAGCCGCGCTCGGCCTTGGTCTGCACCCCGAGCCGCACCGGCACCAGGGCGGCCACCGCATGCGCCAGGGCGAACAGGTCGCTGGCCGCGCCGTCCTTCAGCTCCAGCTCGATCTCGCAGATCGGGGCGATCCGGTCGCCGGCCGCGGGCGAGGCGATCCGGCCGGTGTCGAGGGCGACCTCCACCGTCGAGCTGCCCTGGCGCACGAGATAAGTCTTGCGCGTCACCGCGGTGGTGAAGAGCGGGGCGAGCGTCGCGTCGGGACCGAGGATGTCGGGGAGCGGCGTGTCGGCGAGCACGCCGAGATCGGGCTCCGGGCCCTCGATCGCCTGTTCCCATTCGGGCCGCTCGAACAGCCCGTCGCCCTCGGCCTTGAGCGTCTGGACGTACCGCTCGCCGATCCGGCGCACCCGCAGGCCGAAGCCCGCCGCCCGCAGAGCCCGGTCCGGCGTGTCGTAATAGACCGAGGCGAGTTCGGCCTCATCCTGCTCGGACGCCTCCCGCAGCAGCGGATGGTCCTGCAGCACGGCGAGGTCGGAGGGCTCGCATTCCAGTTTCAGCTCGATCTCCCGCGGCTCGCTCATCCGGTCCGTCCCGATCCCTGCTTCTCGCGTCTCGGCCGCGGCGCGGCCGTTCATGAGACCGGACAACGCCGCGATACGCGGATTGGATCGGCCGCGGCGGCGCCTGCGCATTCCCGAGGCGTCGCGATCGTCGCGAAAATTGCTCGACGAATTCGTGGAACCCTTATGGCCGAGCTTATAGAAGAGCGGTCGCCCTCAAACAGGTGACGCGACCATGGCTCCCTCCCGCATTACCCCGGATTCCCTCCTCGTCGGCGACGCCGGCGGTTGGCACACCGGAAATCGGACAATCACCTACGCCTTCATCTCCCAAGTGCCGGATTACTATCCGAAGGTCGATACGAACCGGGACGGTAAGGTCGATTCCTATCTGATCGCCAGCGGTGACACGACGGAGCTGGACTCGACGGCGCCGTTCGGCGCGAACGTCGCGATGGGCCGGGCGGAGGCCCAGCTCACGCGCCAAGCCATAAAGGAATGGGCGGAGGTCGCCAACCTCAACCTCGTCGAGGTCAAGGCCGGCCCCGGCCTCAAGGTCGCCGACATCACCCTCGGTTCCTACAAGTTCGCCGACGAGAACCTGTTCGGTTTCGTACCGGGTCTGCCCCGGTCCACCGACACGGACATCCCCGCCGGCCAACTCGGCGTGCCGTCCGCCCACGGCGACTTCTGGGTCAACACCGGCAATCCCCAGCAGCTCGGCGCCGTGTACGGCAATACCGGCTGGCAGACCTACCTGCACGAACTCGGCCACGCGCTGGGCCTGGAGCATCCCGCGGGCGAGGGGGAGTTCGATCAGCCCGTCCCGTTCCACAACAACCAGTACACGGTGATGTCCTACATCGCCCATCCGGGCGAGGCGGGCGTCCCGGCCGCCGACCAGGATTGGCCGATCACGCCGATGATGTACGACATCGCGGCGATCCAGAAGCTCTACGGCGCCAACCTCGAGACGCGGGCCGGTGCCACGAGCTATTTCGGCGCGAAGGGCCAGTACGCCCTCAAGGACGGCGGCCTGCTCGCCAACGGCCGCAGCGCGATCCTCACCGTGTGGGATGCCGGCGGCCTCGACACGATCGACGCCTCGAACCAGACCGGCTCGGTCAAGATCGACCTCAATCCCGGCGCCTTCTCGACCATCGGCAAGGTCGCGAACAACATCGGCCTGGCGCTCGCCCACACGGTCAACGGCGTCATCGTCAACCTGATCGAGAACGCCAAGGGCGGCTCGGCCGCCGACATTCTGATCGGCAATGTCGGCAACAACACCCTCGAAGGCGGAGCCGGTGCGGACCGGATGTCGGGCGGGGCCGGCAACGACACCTACCTCGTCGATCGCTACGCCGACCTCGTGTTCGAGCAGGCGGGCGGCGGCACCGACCGCGTGTTCGTCCAGAACCACTTCGCGCTCAAGGGCGGCCAGGAGATCGAGAGCCTGAGGCTCCTCGCCTCGACCGGCACGACCAAGCTCAACCTCGCCGGCAACGAGTTCGGCCAGTCCATCGTCGGCAATGCCGGCGCCAACGGCCTGGAGGGCAAGGGCGGTAACGACATCCTCACCGGCGGGCGCGGCGCCGATTCGTTCGTGTTCGCTTCCGCCCTGGGGAAGACCAACGTCGATCGGATCACCGACTTCGCGTCCGAGGACACGATCCTGCTCGACGACGCGATCTTCGAGGCCCTGGCGCCGGGCGGGCTCAAGGCGAGCGCGTTCAAGGACATCGCGAAGGGTAGGGTCGATGCCGACGATCATATCCTCTACGACAGCCGGGACGGCTCCCTGTTCTACGACACCGACGGCTCGGGCAAGGCGGCGGCGGTGAAGTTCGCCGTGCTCGACAACAAGGCGGCGATCACCCACGCGGACTTCCTGATCGCCTGACGGCGCGTCCGGCTTGTCGGCCGGATGAGGCGCGCATCCTTGAGGCCGTGTCCGATGCGTCGGGCACGGCCTTTGCGCGGGAAGGCGTCACGCGAACCGAATCTTTGGGGTCGGGACGGCGGATCGTCCCGTGCGCTCGGGGCAAAGGTCCACTACATCCCGTCCATCGACCGCCCTAGACTCATCCGCGGTGGGCCGCCCCCGCGGGCGGTGCGCCGTACGCTCCGAGCCGCTGCCCCAATCTCCCTGCCCGAGCCCGCCCATGACCCTCATCGCCCCCTCGATCCTCGCCGCCGACTTCGCGCGCCTCGGCGAGGAGACGCGGGCCATCGCCGGGGCCGGGGCCGACTGGATCCATCTCGACGTGATGGACGGGCATTTCGTGCCCAACATCAGCTTCGGCCCTGCCATCGTGAAGGCGTTGCGGCCCTGGACCGACAAGCTGTTCGACGTCCACCTGATGATCGCGCCCGCCGACCCCTACCTCGCCGCCTTCGCCGAGGCCGGCGCCGACGCGATCACGGTCCATGTCGAGGCCGGCCCCCACATCCACCGCTCGCTCCAGACGATCCGGGGGCTGGGCAAGCGCGCGGGCGTGGCGCTCAACCCCGGCACGCCGGCCAGTGTGATCGAGCCCGTGCTCGACATGGTCGATCTGGTGCTGGTGATGACGGTCAATCCCGGCTTCGGCGGCCAGAGTTTCATCGAGTCCGCGCTGGAGACGGTCTCGCGGGTGAAGGCCCTGACGGCGGGCCGGTCGATCGGCATCTCGGTCGATGGCGGCGTCACCCCCGAGACCGCCGGCCCGGCCGCGGCGGCCGGCGCCGACATCCTCGTGGCGGGCTCCGCCGCGTTCAAAGGCGGCCCCGACCAGTACCAAAAGAACATCGCGGCGATCCGCGAGGCCGCCGCGACGGCGACCGGCCGGGACGGTGCGCGATGCTGAAGGCGCTGATCTTCGACGTCGACGGGACGCTCGCCGAGACCGAGGACCTTCACCGCCAGGGCTTCAACCGCGCCTTCCGGGCGCTCGGCCTGCCCTGGGACTGGTCGCCGGACCTCTACGCCGAACTCCTCAAGGTGATGGGCGGCAAGGAGCGGCTGGTCCACTACATCGAGCGCTTCCATGCGGATCAGGCCGAGAGCCTGAAGGCGCGGCTGCCCGAGATCCACGACCTCAAGACCCGCTTCTACGGCGAACTCGCCGAGGGCGGGCATCTCGGCCTGCGGCCCGGCGTCGGGCGGCTGGTGGGGCAGGCGCGCGCCCGCGGCGTGCGGCTGGCGGTGGCCACCACCACGAGCCGGCCCAACATCGACCTCCTGCTGCGCATCAATTTCCCCGGCCAAAACCCCTTCGACGTGATCGCGGCGGGCGACGAGGCGGCGCAGAAGAAGCCCGCGCCGGACATCTTCGCGCTCGCCGTCCACCGCCTCGGCATCGACCCGTCCGAGGCCATCGCGTTCGAGGATTCGGCCGCGGGCATCCGCTCGGCGCTCAGCGCCGGCCTGCCGGTGCTCGCCACCCGCAGCCGCTACACGCAGAGCCACGCGCTCGACGGCGCCTTCTCGGCGGTGTCCGACCTCGGCGAGCCGGGGGCGCCGCACACCCACCTGCAGGGCGTGACGTGGCCGGACGGAATCGTCACCCTCGACGCGCTCGCCGCGTGGCACGCGGGCCAGCTCCACGGCTCGGCCTGACGGCGGCCGATCGCTTCGGCGCCGTCGCCCGATGACGGCGGAGGCTGAAGCAGTCGAGAAACGTCCCCCTACGCCGCCCGCCCCCGCCGGCCCTCCACCAGCCACATCGCCAGCACGGCGGCGGCCAGAGCCGCGAGCGCCCACAGGCCGATCCCGAGCGGATAGACCTCGACGCCGCGGATCGTGGCGCTGTCGCTCGGGCGGAAGCCGATCCAGTCGGCGCCGCCTAAGCGCCCGCCGCGGGTGATCTGGAGGCGGGGCACGTCGAGACCGCCGCCCGCCGCCGCCACGCGGCGGATGGTGCCGCCGGAGGCCTCGGCCACGCCCTTGAGGCGCTCGGTGTCGCTGAACACGTCGGCGAGTTCGCGCGGGTTGGCCGGGCCGACGCTGACGAAGGCGACGAGGGTGCCGGAGCGCAACGTGTGCAGGCCGAGGCTCTCGGCTTCAAAAGTGGCGCTGAACAGGCCGGGCTCGGCCTTGGTGAGCGTCAGCGTGCGCTCCTTGCCGGTCGGGCCGGTGACCGTGACGGGGCCGGCTTCCTCGGCCATGGTCTGGCGCTCGACGCGCACCTCGCGGCCGCGACCGGTGGTTTGGGCGCGCAACGCCTCCTCTTCGAGGGCCGGCTCCTTCATCAGCCAGTGGGCCAGCCGCCGCAGCAGGTCGAGATAGGGGCCGCCCTGCTGGTAGCCGCGGGCCCAGAGCCAGGCCTGATCCGACAGCATCAGGGCGACGCGGCCCTTGTCCTCCCGCGACAGGGCCAACAGCGGCAGACCGTTGGCGCCGGACAGGATCGGCTGCACGCCCGCGCGGGTCTGGGCCGAGACGATGCGCAGCCAGTCGCCCCAGGCGGGCGGGTTCGAGTCCGAGCCGGGCAGCGCGCGGGTGACCGGATGGCGCTGGCCGGTGTCGGTGAGCGCGGCCTTGTAGGGCTGCTCGACCACCTTCATCGACGGATCGCCCGGCAGCACCGCCGACAGCCGCGTGCGGGCAAGGCTCGCGGGGCCGGCGAATTCGGGGCCGGCGGCGATCAGAAGCGCGCCGCCCTCGCGGACGTAGCGGACGATGTTGTCGAAATAGGCCGACGGCAGCACGCTCTGGTTGGCGTAGCGGTCGAAGATGATCAGATCGAAGTCCTTGATCTTCTGGACGAACAGCTCGCGCGTCGGGAAGGCGATCAGCGAGAGTTCGGAGATCGGCGTGCCGTCCTGCTTCTCCGGCGGGCGCAGGATCGTGAAGTGGACGAGATCGACCGACGCGTCCGACTTCAAGAGGTTGCGCCACGTGCGCTCGCCCTGGTGCGGCTCGCCGGAGACCAGCAGCACCCGCAGCTTCTCGCGGATGCCCTCGATGGGGAGCACCGCGCGGTTGTTGACGGTGGTCAGCTCGCCCGGCAGCGGCTCGACCTCGATCTCGACCACGTTCGGGCCGCCATGCTCGATCCGCGTCGTCAGCGAGAACGGCGTGCCGGTCGCGATGGTCTGCCGGTCGATCTCCTCGCCGTCGCGGCGCACGCTGACGGTCGCGGAGCCGGTGCCGCCGCGCTCCATCACCTCGGCGCGGATGGTCACGTCCTTGCCGACGATGCCGAAGCGGGGGGCTTCCAGCATGCGGATCTGGCGGTCGCGCTCGTCGGGCCGCCCGGTGACGAGGACGTGCAGCGGCGCCTTGAAGCCCAGCGTCTCCAGGGAGGCCGGGATGTCGTGCACCACGCCGTCGGTGAGCATGACGACGCCGGCCACCCGCTCGGTCGGCACGTCGGCGAGCGCCTGGGTCAGCGCGGTGAACAGCTTGGTGCCGTCGTCGCCCTCCGAGCCCTGCGCGTCGCCGACCTCGATGAAGCGCGGCTCGATGTTGGTGAGCGAGCCGAACCGGCGCTCCAGCTCGGCCTTCACCGCGTCGGTCATGGCCGGGCGATCGCCCAAGCTTTGCGAGCCGGAGCGGTCCACGACGATGGCGGCCACGTCCTTCACCGGGTCGCGGTCCTCGCGCACCAGGGAGGGGTTGGCGAGCGCGGCGATCACCAGGGCGAGCGCGAGCGCGCGCAGGAGCGCGGTGCGCCCGCGGGCGAGGATCGCGACGACGACGAGGATCGCGGCGAGCACACTGACGCCGGCGAGCACCGGCCAGGGGACCAGGGGGGTGAAGCTGAGGCTCAGCATGAGGTGAGGCCTTCAAGCGCGGGATATCCCCTCCCCCTTGCGGGGAGGGGTAGGGGTGGGGGTGGCCCAGGATGAAGTGGAGCGGTGCCTTCTGCACCACCCCCACCTCCAACTCCTCCCCGCAAGGGGGAGGAGAGCGGGTCGAGCATGCCCCAAAAGAATCACTGGCCCAGCCGCTCCAGCAGCGCCGGCACGTGGACCTGATCGGCCTTGTAGTTCCCGGTCAGCGTGTAGATCACGATGTTGATGCCGCCCCGGAACGCCATCTCGCGCTGCCGCTGGTCGCCGTTGACCGGATAGAGCGGCTCGCCGTTGCGGCCCACCGCCCAGGCGGCGGCCAGATCGTTGCCGGTGATGATGAGCGGGGTGACGCCGTCGCCCGCGCGCGCCGGGCGGCGCTCGCCGCCTTCCGCCGCGGGGGGAATGGTCTCCACCCAGGTCTGGCCGTTGCCGTAGCGGCCGGGGAAGCTGTCCACGAGGTAGAACGCCTTGGTGAGTACGTGGTCGGGCGGCACCGGCTCCAACTCCGGCACTTCGAGGGTGCCGAGCATCTTGCGGAGATAGGCGGTCTCCGGGGTCGGCGGGCCGCCGGCGCGGGCGGTCTGGGCGTCGCGGGTGTCGAAGATCACCGTGCCGCCGTTGCGCATGAAGGCGTCGATCTTGCGGATCGCCGCCTCGCTCGGCTGCGCGCGCCCGGCGACGATGGGCCAGTAGATCAGCGGGTAGAAGGCCAGCTCGTCCTTCTCGGGATCGAGGCCCGCGGGCTCGCCCGGCTCCAGGGCGGTGCGGGCGGCGAGCATCTGGGTCAGGCCGGTGAGGCCGGCCCGGCTCGCGGTGTCGATGGCGGCATCACCCGTCACGACGTAGGCGAGCCGCGTGTTGAGGGCGGATTCGGTGCCGTTGGGCCGGTTGGCGGCGGGCACCTGCGCGTGAGCCGGCGGGGCCGTCGCCACGAGCCCGGCGCCCAGAACGGCGGCGAGGACGAGGGCGGCCGGCGCCGCGCGCCCGCGCGACAAGCGACCGGCGCCGCGCAAGAAGCCGCCGAGCCAGAGGCCGGCCAGGGTGTCGAGGGCGAGCAGCAGCAGCGCGAGGGTGAACAGGGTGGCGCGCAGGTCCACCGTCTCGGCGCCCGCGAGCGAGCCGATCCGGGCGCCGGAGAGCGCGGCGATGTCGAGCGGTTCGAGCCGGTCGCCGGGGCGCAGCGCGTTGACGGCGATGCCGCCCTCGGCCGCGCCGTAGAAGCCCGGCGGATGCTCGGGGCCGGCCCGATCCGCGAAATCGGCCGGGACCGCGGTGGCGCCGGCAGGCGGGGAGCCGAGCGCGCCGAAGCCGTCGAGCGTCAGGCGCGGGGCGAGCAACGCGGCCTTGGCTTGGCGCCCGTCGCCCTCCACGAGCTTGGCGGAGGGGCCGGCGAGCCCGACGACCCGGCGGAGCATGTCGACGAACAGGCCCGACAGCGGCAGGTTCGACCACGTGGTGTCGGCGGTGACGTGGAACAGCACCACGAGCCCCTGCCCCCGCTTCTGCGCGGTGACGATCGGCGTGCCGTCCTGCAGGGCCGCCCAGGTCTTGCCCGGAAGGTCGCCGTCGGGCTCGGCCAGGATCTGGCGGCGGATGCCGATGTCGGCGGGCGGGTTGAGCCCGGCGAAAGGGCTCTCGGGCGCGAAGGCCGCGAGCGTCTTCGGCCGGTCCCAGGAGAGGGTGCCGCCGAGCGAGCGCCCGCCGCGGCGCAGGCGCACCGGCACGAGCGGATCGTTGCCGGCGGCCAAGCGCGGACCGGCGAAGCGCAGGAGCAGGCCGCCCTCGTCCACGAATTGTTCGACGCGGGCCAGCGTGCGCTCGTCGAGCGCGCCGACATCGGCGAGCGCCAGCACCGAGACCTGATTGTCGAGCATCTGCCCGATGGCCTCGGATGTGCCCTGCCCGCCGCGGGGCTGCTGCACGTCGGCGAACGGCGAGAGCGCCTTGGCGAGGTAGTAGGTCGGGGCGAGCAGCGGCTGGGCCTGATCGAGGGTGCCGCCGAAGACGAGGCCGACCCGGCGGCGCCGGCCGCGCTCGTCCATCAGCACCACGGCCCCGGCCGAGCCCTCGCCCTCGATCTCCAGGCGGGCGATGGCGTTGCGCAACTCCACCGGCAGATCGAAGGCGACGCTCGTCTCGCGGGCCTCCGGCTCCAGGGTGAAGCGGCTCTCGGCCAGCGGCAGACCTTTTGGGTCGAGGGCGCGCACGAGGCCGGTGTCGCGGCCGTTGGGGGCGGCGCGCAGCACCTGCGCGGAGAGCTTTTCGCCTGGCTGCTGCGGCGCACCTTCGAGGGCGAGCGCGGGCGGACGGTCGGCCTTGAGCAGGGTCATGGCGCTGCCGTGCTTGGCGGCGAGTTCGGCGAGCCCCTTCGCGAAGTCGGTGTCGCCCGCGCCGCGCACGCCGTCTGCGATCCAGACGATGGAGGCGCCGGGCGTGCGCTCTAGGAAGGTACTGACGGAGGCCAGATGCGCGCCGCGGTCGGCGAGGTGCGGGCGCGGCTTGATCGCGCGCAGGCGCTCCAGGGCGGCGGCGGGCGGGCGCGCCTCGAACGGAGCGGGGCCTTCCGCGCTCGCCACCAGGGCGACCGGGCGCCCGTCGCGGGCGGCGGCCTCGACCTCGTCGGTGGCGGCGCGCAGGCGGTCGCGCCAATCGTGGGCGGCGGTGAAGCCGTTGTCGAGGATGAGCAACAGCGGGCTGCGGCCCGAGGCGGCGCCGATGCCGGACGGGTTCCAGACCGGGCCGGCCACCGCCAGGATCAGGCAGGCGGCGGCGAGAATCCGCAGGATCAGCAGCCAGGGCGGGGTGCGGGCCGGAGTCTCGCGCTTGGGGAGGATGTCGGCCATCAGCGCCAGCGGCGGGAAGCTGATGCGGCGCGGGCGCGGCGGCGTGACCCGCAGCAGGATCCAGAGCGCGGGCAACGCCACGAGGGCGGCGAGCGCGAGCGGGGCGGCGAAGGTGAGGGGAATCCCGAACACGCCTTGCCTTTCAGCCGAGCCCGCGCGCGGCGGCGACGAGGGTGAGGACGCGGAGCGCCGCCTCGGTCGCGGGCCGGTCGGTGCGGTGGATCGTCATCGTCCAGCCCCGCTGCCGGGCGATCTCGGCGAGGCCGTCGCGGTGCGCGGCGATGCGCGTGCGGTAGGCCTCGCCCCAGGCGCCGGCCTCGCCGATGTCGAGGCTGACGTTGCCTTGGGGATCGTGCAGCACGGCTTGCCCCGTGAAGGGGAAGGTCTCTTCCACCGGATCGACCACCATCACGAGATGGCCGTGGGTGCCGCGCGTCGAGATCGCCAGCACCGAGGCGCGCACGGCGTCGAGCGGGGTGAGGAAGTCGCTGATCAGCACGGTCTCGTCGAAGCGGCCGGGGCTGGCGGGCGGCGGCAGATCCTGGCTCAGCCCGGCGCGGTCGTTGACCAGCGATTGCGCCAGCGTCTCGACGATGCCGCGGGCGGCCGACGACCGGGTGAGGCCGAGCAGCCCGACCCGCTCGCCGCCGTCGACGAAGGTGTCGGCGAGCGCCAGCCCCAGCACCAGCGCGCGCTCGACCTTGGAGGTCGGAGCGAGATCGGAGGCGAAGCCCATGGAGGCGGAGCGGTCGATCCAGAGCCAGATGTTGTGGGCGGCCTCCCACTCGCGCTCGCGCACGTAGAGCCGGTCGTCGCGGGCCGAGCGGCGCCAGTCGATGCGCGCAGCGGCCTCGCCGTTCACGAACGGGCGGAACTGCCAGAAACTCTCGCCCGGCCCGGCGCGGCGGCGGCCGTGCAGGCCGTGCGCCAGCGTGCCGGAGACGCGGCGCGATTCGAGCACGAGGCGCGGCATCCGCCCGGCGAGATCGAGCGCCCCGCCGGTCTCGGGCCGCCCGGGGCGGCGGCTGTCGGCCTCGACGAGCCGGGTGGAGGCCATCGGGTCGGTCCCGTCAGAGCTTGGCGGCGAGCTGGCCGATCAGGCCGGTCACGCTCTCGCCGTCGGCACGCGCCGCGAAGGTTACGGCCATGCGGTGCTTGAGCACCGGCTCGGCCAAAGCCTTCACGTCGGCCACGGAAGGGGCGACGCGGCCCTCGATCAGGGCGCGGGCGCGCACGGCGAGCGTCAGCGCCTGGCTGGCGCGGGGGCCGGGGCCCCACTGAAGTTTCTTGGCGACCGACGGATCGCCGCCCTCGGGGCGGGCCGAGCGCACGAGATCGAGGATCGCATCGACCACCGCCTCGCCCACCGGCAGGCGCCGCACGAGGCGTTGCGCCGTGAGCAACTGCTCGGTGCTCATTACGGCCTTGGCCCGTGCGTCCTCGACGCCGGTCGTCTCGATCAGGATGCGGCGCTCGGCGGCGCGGTCCGGATAGCCGACATCGATCTGGAGCAGGAAGCGGTCGAGCTGCGCCTCGGGCAGGGGGTAGGTGCCCTCCTGCTCGATCGGGTTCTGGGTCGCCAGCACGTGGAACGGGCGCGGCAGGTCGTGGCGCTCGCCCGCGACCGAGACGAAGTGCTCCTGCATCGCCTGGAGCAGGGCCGATTGCGTGCGCGGGCTGGCGCGGTTGATCTCGTCGGCCATCAGCAATTGCGTGAAGACCGGGCCCTTGACGAAGCGGAACGAGCGGCGGCGCTCGGCGTCCTCGTCGAGGATTTCGGTGCCGAGGATGTCGGAGGGCATCAGGTCGGGGGTGAACTGCACCCGCCTTGCGTCGAGGCCGAGCACGGTGCCCAGCGTCTCGACGAGCTTGGTCTTGGCGAGCCCCGGCAGGCCGACGAGCAGGCCGTGGCCGCCGGCCAGAATCGTCACGAGGGCGAGATCGACGATTCTTTCCTGGCCGAAGATGACCCCGTGGATCGCCTCCCGCGCCTCGTGGATCGCGGACAGGCAGGTCTCGGCGGTGGCGACGATCCCGTCGTCGAGGCTCGTCGTGCTGGCCGAACCGGCGCCCTGTGCCATGCGGTCGAATCTCCGGATGCCGGGCGGCGAAGGTCGAGCGCCCGGGATTACGTGGCAAGTCTGGCGCCGAACGCGCACCGAACGCAAGCGCGGCGCTGCCGCGCGGCGGATGAGCGCTATATGGGCGGCTCGGCAGCCGAGGGCAGGCGGCCCGCGACATCTTGCATCCCGCCGGGCCGCCGCCCGGCATTTTGGTACGGAGGCCGACCCTTCATGACCGACGAGGAAAGCGCGGCGTTTCCCGCGGGCTGGGAGGCCTTCACTGATCCGGGCTTCATCGCCCATATCGGCCCGGTGCATCACCGCACGGTGGGCGGCCGGCGCGACTTCGCATTCCGCACCGACGAGCGCCACGGCAATCTGGTCGGCATCGTCCATGGCGGCGCGCTGCTGACCTTCGCCGACCGGGCGCTCAGCATCGTGGTGCGCGAGGCCGCCGACGACGCCCCCTGCGTCACCGTCGAGATGTCGAGCCAGTTCGTGGACGCGGCCAAGATCGGCGACCTGATCGAGGTGACGCCGGAGATCGTGCGACAGACCGCGTCGCTGGTGTTCGTGCGCGGCACGCTGACGAGCGGCGGGCGGGCCTTGGTCGCCGTTACCGGCATCTGGAAGGTGCTGAAGCAGAAGCCCGGTTAAGGGCCGTCTCCCTGCGGGGCGCGGCCTGCCATATATTCGGGGCATGAGCCAAGATGCCTCGGATCCGGCCCCCGATCCCGCCCTCGCCCGCCTGAGCGCCGCCCTCGGCGATCTCGGCACGCGCGGGCCGCCGCCGGTGGAGCGGTGGAATCCGGAGCATTGCGGCGACATCGACATCCGCATCGCGGCCGACGGGACGTGGTTCCACAACGGTTCGCCGATCCGGCGGGGAAAGCTCGTCAAGCTGTTCGCCTCGATCCTGCGGCGTGAGCCCGACGGCTCGACCGTGCTGGTGACGCCGGTCGAGAAGGTGCGCATCGCCGTCGAGGACGCGCATTTCACCGCCGTGGAGATGGCGGTGGAGGGCGCGGGCGAGAGCCGTCGCATCGCCTTGCGCACCAACGTGGACGATCTCGTCCCCGTCGATGCCGAGCATCCCCTGCGGTTCGAGGATGGGGCGGAGGGCCTCAAGCCGTATGTCCGCGTACGCGGCGGGCTGACCGCGTTGGTGAGCCGGGCGCTCACCTACGATCTCGTCGAACTCGCCGAAGAGCGCAGCATCGACGGGCAGGAATGGCTCGGCCTGTGGGCCGGGGGCGTCTTCCACCGCATCGCCTCAGCCGAGGCTGCCGCATGAAGCTGCCCGAGACGGCGGCCGATCCCGCGACCGCGCCGCCGACCGGGCGCGAGCCGGCCAACCCCGCCGACTTCCGCCGCCCCGGCTTCCTGGCGCGGGCCGAGGTCGGGCTGTCGCGCGCGCCGCCCGGCCCCGGCGTGCCGCTCGCGAACCCGCGCGGCGACCACGACCTCGATCCCGGCGGTCCGGCGACCGCTCCCGCCGCGCCCCACCGCGACGCCGCGGTGCTGGTGCCGGTGATCGAGCGCGAGGACGGCATGAGCGTGCTGCTGACGCGCCGCGCCGCGCATCTGCGCGACCATTCGGGCCAGATCGCCTTCCCCGGCGGCAAGGTCGATCCGGGCGACGTCTCGCCCATCGACACGGCTCTGCGCGAGGCCCGCGAGGAGATCGGCCTGACAGACGATTCCGTGCGCCCGCTCGGCTATCTCGATCCCTATCTCTCGGCGACCGGCTTCCTCGTGGTGCCGGTGGTCGGCCTCGTGGCGGCGGACGCGGTGCTGAGCCTCAACCGCGACGAGGTGGACCTCGCCTTCGAGGTGCCGCTCAGCTTCCTCATGGATCCGGCGCGGCATCTCGTCCGCTCGCGGGCGTGGCAGGGCCGGACGCGCTACTTCTACGCCATCCCGCACGGCGAGCACCTGATCTGGGGCGTCACGGCGGGGATCGTGCATAACCTCTACGAGCGCCTCTACGCCTGACCCACAGTTCAGCCCCGCGAAAACCCGAAAAGAATGCTGCGCCTCGTTCTCGAACAGATCGCCCTGTTCTCGCTGCCCTTCATCCTCTTCGCCGGCTGGCTGCTGCTCGCCCGCCGCTCGCCGCTCGACGGGGCCGAGTGGAAGCCGCAATGGACCCGGCTCGTGCTCGCCGGGCTGTTCGTCGTGGTGGTCTCGCTGGTGATGACCGGGCTGACCGGCGAGCGCCACGCCGAGGGCTACGTGCCGCCGCGCTACGAGAACGGGCGCTTGGTGCCGGGCCATTTCCAGTGACGCCGCTGCCCCCCGGCCTCGATCCCGAGGGCCCCGCCCGGCTCCTCGCCCGTCCGGGCGTGCGCGCCTGCCTTGCCGCCCTCGATGCTCCGGCTGAGGAAACCCGCCTCGTCGGCGGCTGCGTGCGCGACGCGCTGCTCGGGCGCACCGCCAGCGACGTCGATCTCGCCACCACGATCCTCCCTGAGGCCGTGATCGCGCGGGCCCGCGCCGCCGGCCTCAAGGCGGTGCCGACGGGGATCGAGCACGGCACCGTCACCCTGGTGGTGGCTGGCGAACCGCACGAGGTCACGACGCTGCGCGAGGATGTCGAGACCGACGGGCGCCACGCCGTCGTCCGCTTCGGCCGCGACTTCTTGCGGGATGCCGAGCGGCGCGACTTCACCGTCAACGCGCTCTCGCTCTCCCCCGACGGCACGCTCCACGACACCACCGGGGGCGTGGCCGACCTCGCGGCAAGCCGCGTGCGCTTCATCGGTGAGGCCGCCACCCGCATCCGCGAGGACTTTTTGCGGATCCTGCGCTTCTTCCGGTTCCACGCCCGCTACGGGCGGGGCGACCCGGACCCGGAGGGGCTCGCCGCCGCGGTCGCGGCCCGCGACGGCCTGACCCGGCTCTCGCGCGAGCGGGTGCGGGCGGAGTTTTTGAAATTGCTGCTGGCGCCGCGCGCGGTCGAGGCCGTCGCGACGTTGAGCGAGACCGGCCTGCTCGCGCGCATCACCGGCGGCGTCGCCGAACTCGGGCGGCTGGCTCGTGCGGAAACGGAGCCGGTCGTGCGGCTCGGCGCGCTCTGCGTGCTGACCCGCGAGGATGCCGACCGGCTGCAGGACACCTTGCGCCTGTCCAAGGCCGAGCAGGCCGACCTCACGGCCTACGCCGATGTGCTGGCGCACCTGCACGGCCGCCCCGCCCTCGACGCGGCGGATGTGCCGGCGCTCGTGGCCGATCACGGCGCCGCGCTCGCGCGGACGGCGCTACGCATCCTCGACGGCGAGCCGCGCCCGCTCGTGACGGACGAGGCCAGGGCTAGTTTGGATCGGATGGCGCGAGACGGCACGCGCCCGGTCCTGCCGCTGACCGGCGCCGACCTCGTAGCCCGCGGCGTGCCGCCGGGTCCGGGCGTGGGACAGGCCCTTCGCGCCGCCCGCGCCCTGTGGCTCGCCGAGGGCTGCCCGAGCGATGCGGGGGTGAAGGATCGGCTGCTCGCCCACGCGCTCACGAAAGCAAGCGTCCCTATAACGAATTAGCGCGTTGGCAAGCCGCAGAGCCCCCCTCTCCCCGCACGCGGGGAGAGGGTCGCGACGACCCTGTCGTCGTCGCGACAAGCGGTAGCGAGGGTGAGGGGAACTCGACGGAAGAGGCTGGTCCTGAATCGCCCCCTCACCTTCGGCTGCCGCCTCGCTCTGCCGACGACGAGGTCGGCAGAGCCCTCTCCCCGCGTGCGGGGCGAGGGGATGCGCGGGCGATGGCACGTGAAACCTGAGAGGTAGCCAGGCTAAGGAATAGCGAGCCCTGAAAACGAAAAAGGGCGCCGGTGACCCAACGCCCTTCTCGAAAACTCGAAAAAAAACTCAGAGGCTGAGCGTGTGGCGGGCTTCGCGAAGCTGGACGATCTGGCTGTTGAGCTCTTCGCGCTTGGCCGGGTCCTGGGTCGCGTCGCGGGCCATCTCGGCGGCCTCGATCTCCCCATCGATCGTGGCCGGGCTGATCTCCTCGATCGGCGCGGCGCGCTCGGCCAGCACAGTCACGGCCTTGGGACCGATATCGGCGAAGCCGCCCTGCACGTAGATGCGCTTGCCGGAGCCGGCCTGCTCGGTGACCGTGATCACGCCGACCTTGAGCGAGGTGATGACCGGCGCGTGGCCCGGCAGCACGGTCATCTCGCCCTCGGAGCCGGGCAGCTGCACCGCCTCGACCTGACCGGAATACAGCGTCCGCTCGGGGCCGACGAAATCGAACTGGAAGGTGGCCATGCGTCAGTGTCCGCGAGAGGAGGGGCGGCGCGCGGACGGGTGTCGCGCGCGCCGGATGGAAGCGTCGTCGGCTTACGCGGCGAGCTTCTTGGCCTTCTCCTGGGCCTCCTCGATGGAGCCGACCATGTAGAAGGCCGCCTCCGGCAGGTCGTCGTACTTGCCCTCGACCAGGCCCTTGAAGCCCTTGATCGTGTCTTCCAGCGCGACGAGCTTGCCCGGCGAGCCGGTGAACACCTCGGCGACGTGGAACGGCTGCGAGAGGAAGCGCTCGATCTTGCGGGCGCGGGCCACCGTCAGCTTGTCCTCTTCCGACAGCTCGTCCATGCCCAGGATCGCGATGATGTCCTGGAGCGACTTGTAGCGCTGCAGGGTCTGCTGGACGCGGCGGGCGACGTCGTAGTGCTCCTCGCCGAGGATCGCCGGCGAGAGCATGCGCGAGGTCGAGTCGAGCGGGTCCACCGCCGGGTAGATGCCCTTCTCGGCGATCGAGCGCGACAGCACGGTCGTGGCGTCGAGGTGGGCGAACGAGGCGGCGGGCGCCGGGTCGGTCAGGTCGTCGGCCGGCACGTAGATCGCCTGCACCGAGGTGATCGAGCCCTTGTTCGTGGTGGTGATGCGCTCCTGCAGGGCGCCCATGTCGGTGGCGAGCGTCGGCTGGTAGCCCACCGCCGAGGGGATGCGGCCCAGCAGAGCGGACACTTCCGAGCCGGCCTGGGTGAAGCGGAAGATGTTGTCGACGAAGAACAGCACGTCCTGGCCCTCGTCGCGGAACTGCTCGGCGATGGTCAGGCCGGTCAGCGCCACGCGCGAGCGGGCGCCGGGCGACTCGTTCATCTGGCCGTAGACCAGCGCGCACTTGGAGCCCTCGGCCGAGCCGTTGTTCTCGGCGGGGTTCTTGTTGACGTTGGACTCGATCATTTCGTGGTAGAGGTCGTTGCCCTCGCGGGTGCGCTCACCCACGCCGGCGAACACCGAGTAGCCCGAGTGTGCCTTGGCGATGTTGTTGATCAGCTCCATGATCAGCACGGTCTTGCCGACGCCCGCGCCGCCGAACAGGCCGATCTTGCCGCCTCGGGCGTAGGGGGCGAGCAGGTCCACCACCTTGATGCCGGTGACGAGGATCTGCGCCTCGGTCGACTGCTCGTCGTAGGACGGGGCCGGCTGGTGGATGGCGCGCAGGGTGTCGGACTGGATCGGGCCGGCCTCGTCGATCGGCTCGCCGATGACGTTCATGATGCGGCCGAGCGTGTTGTGGCCGACCGGCACGCGGATCGGGGCGCCGGTGTCCTCGACGGACTGGCCGCGCACGAGGCCTTCCGAGGTGTCCATGGCGATGCAGCGCACGGTGTTCTCGCCGAGCTGCTGGGCCACTTCGAGCACGAGGCGGTTGCCCTGGTTCTTGGTCTCCAGCGCGTTCAGGATCTCCGGCAGGTGACCCTCGAACTGCACGTCGACCACCGGGCCGATGACCTGGGTGATCTTGCCCTTGGCGTTGGTGGAGGTGGGGGCGGCGGTGTTGGCCATGATGCCTGTCCTTCGGATGCGTGCGGACGCGTATTTAAGTGATCAGAGCGCTTCCGCGCCCGAGATGATTTCGATGAGTTCCTTGGTGATCATGGCCTGACGCGTGCGGTTGTAGATCAGCGTCTGCTTCTTGATCATCTCGCCCGCGTTGCGGGTCGCGGAATCCATGGCGCTCATGCGCGCGCCCTGCTCGGAGGCGGCGTTCTCCAGGAGCGCGCGGTAGACCTGGACGGTCAGGTTCTTCGGCAGCAGCGTTTCGAGGATCGTCTCCTCGGAAGGCTCGAACTCCATGGCGGCGTCGGAGCCGGCACCCGTCGTGGTCGAGCCGTCGGTCTGCGGCAGCTCGGCCGGGATCAGGCGCTGGGCGGTCGGGATCTGCGAGATCACCGAGCGGAACTCGGAGTAGAACAGCGTCGCCACGTCGAACTCGCCGGCGTTGAAGCGGGCGACGATCTTGTCGGCGATCTGCGAGGCGAACTCGTAATCCACCGGCTTGGTGCCGCGGATGTCCATGCTCTCGACGATCCGGTCGCGGTACTGGCGGCGCAGGATGTCGAGGCCCTTCTTGCCCACGGTCATGATCTTGACCGTCTTGCCTTCGGCCTCCAGCTTGCGGACGTGCTCGCGGGCGAGACGCACGATCGAGGAGTTGAAGGCGCCGCACAGGCCGCGGTCGCCGGTGCAGACCACGAGCAGGTGGACGCGGTCCTGGCCGGTGCCCGAGAGCAGGCGCGGGGCATCGATGCCGCCGACGAGGTTGCCCGCGAGGTTGGCGAGCACGTTCGACATCTTCTCGGCGTAGGGACGCCCGTTCTCGGCGGCGTTCTGGGCGCGCCGCAGCTTGGCGGCGGCGACCATCTGCATCGCCTTGGTGATCTTCTGCGTCGCCTTCACCGAGGTGATGCGGTTGCGCAGGTCCTTCAAGCTGGCCATCGAGGGGCGTCCGGGTCCGTTCGGGAGGGCCTCTCCTCCCCGGGCGGGGGAGGAGCCGGAGAGGGTCGTTCGGGACGAGGGCCGTCGGCCGCCGTCCCCGATCCCTTCCTCATACGGAAGGGATCGGATCGTCCGAGGGCGTTAGCCTTCGAGCGACTTGGAGATGCTTTCGACGACGCCCTTGAGCTTGTTCGCGCTCTCGTCGGACAGGTCCTTGGAGTCGCGGATCGTGGTCAGCAGGTCGGCGTGCTTCGAGCGGAGCGTGCCGAGCAGCTGGTCCTCGAAGGCGCGGACCTTGTTGAGCGGCAGCTTGTCGAGGTAGCCGTTGACGCCCGCGTAGATCACCGCGACCTGCTCTTCCATCTTCAGCGGCGAGAATTGCGGCTGCTTCAGGAGTTCGGTCAGGCGCGAACCGCGGTTCAGCAGGCGCTGGGTCGAGGCGTCGAGGTCGGAGCCGAACTGCGCGAAGGCGGCCATCTCGCGGTACTGCGCCAGCTCGCCCTTGATCTTGCCGGCGACCTTCTTCATCGCCTTGGTCTGGGCCGAGGAGCCCACCCGCGACACCGAGAGGCCGACGTTCACCGCCGGGCGGATGCCCTGGTAGAACAGGTCGGTCTCGAGGAAGATCTGGCCGTCGGTGATCGAGATCACGTTGGTCGGGATGTAGGCCGACACGTCGTTGGCCTGGGTCTCGATGACCGGAAGCGCGGTGAGCGAGCCCTTGCCGGCGGCGTCGCCCATCTTGGCGGCGCGCTCGAGCAGGCGCGAGTGGAGGTAGAACACGTCGCCCGGATACGCCTCGCGGCCCGGCGGGCGGCGCAGCAGCAGCGACATCTGGCGGTAGGCCACCGCCTGCTTGGAGAGGTCGTCATACACGATCACGGCGTGCATGCCGTTGTCGCGGAAGTACTCGCCCATGGCGCAGCCGGAGAACGGCGCGATGAACTGCATCGGCGCGGCGTCGGAGGCCGTGGCGGCGATGACGATGGAGTATTCCATCGCGCCCTGGTCCTCCAGCACCTTCACGAACTGGGCCACCGTCGAGCGCTTCTGGCCGATGGCGACGTAGACGCAGTAGAGCTTGGCGTTCTCGTCCGAACCGGCATGGGCCGGCTTCTGGTTGAGGATGGTGTCGAGCGCGATGGCGGTCTTGCCGGTCTGGCGGTCGCCGATGATCAGCTCGCGCTGGCCGCGGCCCACGGGGATGAGGGCGTCGATCGCCTTGAGGCCGGTGGCCATCGGCTCGTGCACGGACTTGCGCGGGATGATGCCCGGTGCCTTCACGTCGACGCGGCGGCGCTCGGTCGTCTGGATCGGGCCCTTGCCGTCGATCGGGTTGCCGAGGCCGTCGACCACGCGGCCGAGCAGGCCCTTGCCGACCGGCACGTCCACGATGGCGCCGGTGCGCTTGACGGTCTGGCCTTCCTTGATCTCGCGGTCGGAGCCGAAGATCACGACGCCGACGTTGTCCTGTTCGAGGTTGAGGGCCATGCCGCGCACGCCCGACTCGAACTCGACCATCTCGCCGGCCTGGACGTTGTCGAGGCCGTAGACGCGGGCGATGCCGTCGCCGACCGCGAGCACCTGCCCGACTTCCGTGACCTCGGCCTCCTCGCCGAAGTTCTTGATCTGCTCTTTCAGGATCGCGGAGATCTCGGCGGCGCGGATGTCCATCGTCGGGCCTCTTTAAGGTCGGGTGTCTGTTTCGTCGGTTACGGTCGGTCGCGAGGCCGAGGCCTCAGCGGGCTTCCCGCATGGCAAGGCGGATGTTGTTGAGCTTGGTCCGCAGCGAGGCGTCGACCATGCGGGAGCCCATCTTCACGACGATGCCGCCGATGAGGGCGGGATCGACATGCAGGTCGATCTCGACTTCGGTCTTGGCGACGTCGCGCAGGCTGCCCTTGATCTCTTCGATGATCGCGTCGGAGGGTTTTTCCGCCACGCGGACCTCGGCGCGGACGATGCCCTTGGCCTCGCGCACCTTCTCGCGATAGGCGCGGATCATGTCCGGGAGCGCGAACAGGCGGCGGTTGGCGGCCGAGAGCTTGATGAAGTTGGCGGCCAGGCCGGAGATACCGGCCTTGGCGAGCAGGGCGCCCACGGCGGCCGTCTGCTGCTCGGCGGAGAAGGCCGGGCTCTTCACGAGGCGGCGGAGATCCGCGCTCTCCTTGTAGAGCGCGTCGAACGCGTCGAGGTTCTGGGCGACGTCATCGACCTGCCGCTCGTCGCGGGCCAGCTCGTACAGGGCCAAAGCGTAGCGACCGGCAACGCCTGCCACCAGGGGACCCTCGGAACCGTTCTGCGCCACCCGTCGCTCTCTCTTGTCCTTTGCCCGCCGCTCTCTCTCAGCCCGCGTCCGCCCGTGACGGCGAAGGCTGCAAGACCGTGGGGATTGGAATGGCGCCGGGCACGGAAGGCCCTGAAGGGTCTCCCCATGGCGCGGCTGTCGCCTAGCATGGGCTCCGGGGGTGTGCAAGGCGAAGTCAGGGCGGGGGATGGGCGCTTTGAAGGCAGGGCTGTCCCGGACTTCGAACACGGTCAATCGGCCGATCGCACAACGACCATTAGATTCGACCCTGGCGGGAGCGCGTCGCCGTGCGGCGGCGCTGAAACACGTCGGGGGTCCCGGCTTCCCGGAACCCCCGATGCGAACGCAGATCACGGACACCTGCCGGGATGCCCAACTCCGGATCTCTTCACCCGAACCGCTTGGCGGCTCGCGCTACTTTGCCCACACCGTGACGGCATGGGCGCGTGAGGAGGCCGTTCTCACCTCAGAACCGTGTTCCGCGTGAGCGATAGGTATGCATGCCACCACCGGTTCCGCAAGGGCGGCGCGGACCGGATTAGATCCACCCCTGCAATTCCCGCCGCACCACGTGCTCGATCACGCGCATGCCGAGGTCGGAATCGTTGAGGCAGGGGATGAAGGCGTAGTGTTCGCCGCCGTTCTCCTCGAAATAGTGGCGGTTCTCGCCGTCGAGTTCCTCCAGCGTCTCCAGGCAGTCGGCGGTGAAGCCCGGCGCCACGATCGCCATGCGCTTCACGCCGGACTTGGCCAGCGCCTGCACGGTCTCGTCGGTGTAGGGCTTGAGCCATTCCTCGTTGCCGAAGCGCGACTGGAAGGTCACCCGCATCCGCTCGGGGCTGTAGCCCATCGCCTCGCGGATGAGGCGGCCGGTCTTGAGGCACTGGCAATGGTAGGGGTCGCCCTTCAAGAGGTAGCTCTTGGGCACGCCGTGGAACGAGGTGAGGATCACCTCCGGCTCGAAATCGAGTTTTTGCAGCCCCTCGCGGATCGATTGGGCCATGGCCTCGATATAGACGGGGTCGTCGTGATAGGGCGGCGAGACGCGGACCGTCGGCTGCCAGCGCATCTGCATCAGCGCCTTGAACGCCTGGTCGCAGGCGGTGGCCGAGGTCGCCGCCGCGTATTGCGGATAGAGCGGCACGAGCAGGATGCGGTCGCAGCCCTCGTCGAGCAGCGCCTGGATGCGCACCGACACCTCGGGCTTGCCGTAGCGCATCGCCCAATCGACCAGCACGGTGTCGCCCATGGCGGCCTGAAGCTTCTCGCACTGGCCGCGGGTGATGGTCTTGAGCGGGCCCTCGTCCAGCTCCTTGTTCCAGATGCTGTCGTAGTCGCGGCCCTTCGGCCCGGGGCGCTTCGACAGGATGACGAGGTTGAGGAGCGGCCACCAGATCAGGCGCGGCACCTCGATGACGCGGCGGTCGGACAGAAATTCCTTGAGGTACCGGCGCATCGGCCAGTAGCTCGTGCCCTCGGGGGTGCCGAGGTTCATCAGCAGCACGCCGACGCGGCCGGTCCGCACCGCCGGATGGTCGGGCGGCAGGGTGGTGGGGGCGACGCGAACGGGTTCGCGCAAGAGAGTCTGGGGTTCGACGCGTTCGTTCATCGGGCTTCCGGTCACGGGCAGGCCGCCTCCCTCTGACGCAGGGCCGTCGTCGAGGCCTCAAGGCGATCAGGTTGTGCGCTCCCGCCGTTCGATCTAGAGCAGGCGGCCGTCCAAGACCAAGAATCTCTGCTCGCGGTCTTATGACGAATTGCGATGGAGAGTGTGGCGAAATCCTTCGCCCGAAATCGCCTCGGAGGCCAGCGCGACATGCCGTCCCCCCGCTACTTCCTGCAGCATTTCGTGCCGTTCACCGGCTACCCCTACGCGGGGACGCCGACGGCGTGCAATCTGTGCGGATCGCGCGAGGCCGTGACCGTCGCCGAGACCGACCGGCGGCTGAAGACCTTGCGCTCGATCGCCTGCACCCAGTGCGGGCTGATCCGCACCGACCCGATGCCGACGCCGGACGAGCTGGCCGAGTACTACGCCACCGCCTACCGGGCCGATTACCAACTCGCCTTCGCGGGCGGCCCGCCGCGCCACCACCTCAACCGCTCGGCCCGCGAGGCGACCTTCCGCGCCGACCTGCTGGCGCCCAAGCTCAAGCCCGGCGCGCGGCTGCTCGATTTCGGCTCCGGCTCCGGCGAGTTCCTGGCCGAGGCGCGAAAGCGCGGCTGCGACGTGACCGGCGTCGAGCCGGGCCGCGACTACGCGAATTACGCCCGCGAGCACCACGGCGTCACCGTGCTGGACGAGGCCGAGAACCCCGAGACCTTCCCGGCCGGGCATTTCGACGTGATCTCGACGCATCACGTGCTGGAGCACCTGCGCAACCCGGCCGAGGCGGTGGAGCGGCTGGCCCGCTGGCTCAAGCCCGACGGCGTGCTCTACGCGGCGGTGCCGAACATGGCCGCCACCGGCAAGCCGCCGCACGAGCGCTTCCACTTCGCCCATGTCCACGGCTACGTCCGCGAGACCTTCGATCTGCTCGCCCGCCGCGCCGGCCTCGTGCCGCACACCGAGTACTGGCGCGAGGACACCACGGTGGTCTATCGCAAGACCGACGCGCCGCCCGCGCCGCTGAAGAATCCCGGCCTCGCCGAGCGCCTCGCGGTCGATCTGAAGCCGATGTCGGCGGGGCTGTTCCTCGCCTCCGGCGCCTGGATCTGGCCGGCGCTGCGGCGCAACGCCAAGGCGGTGCGGGACGGGCTCGCCCGGCGCTGAAGGCTATGTTGCCGAGTCACCTTACCCGCCGCGCCACCGTGGCGGGGCTGGGTGCCGGCCTGATCGCGGCGGGCACCGGACAGGCGTTCGCCGCCACGCCGACCTTCACGCTGCTCTTGGTCAACGACATCTACGCCATGGGCGAGGCGGAGGGCCGCGGCGGCTTCGCCCGGCTCAACGCCGTGGTGAAGGCGGAACGCGCCCGCGGCGTGCCGCTGCTCTACGCCCATGCGGGCGACTGCTTCTCGCCCTCGCTGATGTCGGGCTTCGACCGGGGCGCCCATATCGTGGCGCTGCACAACCTCGCCCCGCCCGACGTGTTCGTGCCGGGCAACCACGAATTCGATTTCGGCCCCAAGGTTTTCGCCGAGCGGCAGGCGGAGGCGCGCTTCCCGTTCTTCGCCGCCAACCTCCGCGACGGCGACGGCCGACCGCTGCCGGGAGTGAGGGATTCGGCGCTGATCGAGCTCGGCGGCGTCCGGCTCGGGCTTGTCGGCATCGCGCTGCAATCGACGCCGGAAAAGTCGCAGTCCGGCGACCTCCGCTTCGGGCCGGAGATCGAGACGCTCTCTGCCGAGGCCCAGAAACTCCGCGCGGCCGGCGCGCAGATGATCGTCGGCGTGTGCCACACCGCGCGGATCACCGACGACGCGATCGTGCGGGCCCGGATCGTCGACATCCTGCTCTCGGGCCACGACCACGACCTCGTGGTGCGCGACGACGGGCAGGCGGTGCTGGTCGAGTCGAGCCACGACGCCCATTACGTCACCGCCGTCGACGTGTTCGTCACCGCCGCGGGCGACGGTCCGTTGCGCTGGCGCGCGGCCTTCCGCGTCCACGACACCGCGCAGGTGACGCCCGACCCCGAGACCGCGGCGCTCGTCGCCCATCTCGAAGGCGACCTATCGCGCGAACTCGACGTCGTGCTCGGCACGACGCTGGCGCCCCTCGACAGCCGCATCGCCAGCGTCCGGCGGCACGAATCGAGCTTCGGCAGCTTGGTCGCCGACGCCGTGCGGGCCGGCACCGGCGCCGAGGTCGGCCTGATGAACGGCGGCGGCATCCGCGGCGACCGGCTCTATCCGGCGGGCGCCGCGATCACCCGCCGCGACATTCTCAGCGAACTGCCGTTCGGCAACTCGGTGGTGCTGGTGGCGATCGACGGCGCGACGCTGCGCGAAGCCCTGGAGAACGGTTTTCGCGACCTTGGCCGCTCATCCGGCCGCTTCCTGCACGTCTCCGGCCTCACCGTGACGCTGGACCCCAAGGCGCCGCCCGGCCGGCGGGTCGTCGCGGTCGATGTCGGCGGCGAACCGCTCGATGCGGCCCGAACCTACCGGGTCGCGGCCAACGACTTCATGCTGCGCGGCGGCAACGATTACGGGATGCTGGCGAAGGGCCGCACCCTGATCGGCGCGACCGATGGAAAGCTCCTGGCCAACGAGGTGATGACCTATATCCGCCTCCACGCACCACTGCCGGCGGTGACGGGCCCACGCCTCAAGGTTCTGCCGTGACCCAGCCTGATCTCTTCGCCGAACCCTCGGCCGAGCCCTCCGCCGGCCCCGTCGCGGCGGCGCTCGCGGCCTTCCGCGACGGCGGCTCCCCCTGGCTCGCCCTCCCCTTCTTCCGGGAGGGCGCCGCCGACGCGGTCGCGAAAAAAATCGATGCCCGCGTGGCGGCCGGCGCGCAGGTCCTGCCCGATCCGTCGGCGATCTTCCGGGCGCTGACGCTGACGCCGCTACCCGCGGTCAAGGCGGTGATCCTGGGCCAGGACCCCTACCCGACGCCGGGCGACGCCAACGGGCTCGCCTTCTCCTATGTCGGCGGACGCCGCCTCCCGGCCTCGCTCAAGGTGATCCTCGCCGAACTCGCGCCCGAGGGCCAGAAACCCGACCTCTCGACCGGCGACCTGACGCCCTGGGCGGAGCGCGGCGTGCTGCTGCTCAATTCCGCCCTGACGGTCGAGGCCGGCAAGGCCGGGGCGCATCTGCGGCTCGGCTGGTCGCAGCTCACCGACGAGGCGGTGGCGGCGGTCTCGGCTCGCGAAGAACCTGCCGTGTTCCTGCTCTGGGGCGCCCAGGCCCGCGCCCGCGAGGCGCTGATCGACACGGCTCGCCACGGCGTTATCGCCTCGGGCCACCCCTCCCCGCTCAACCGCGCCCGCGACTTCCCCGGATCGCAGCCCTTCACGCGCGCAAACGCATGGCTCGAACAAAACGGACGGGCGCCGATCGACTGGCGCCTCACCTGAAATATCGTTCCTCTTCGCACATGCAAAAAGCCCCGCCACAGGGGCGGGGCCGATCTACCGAAGCGATGTTCGGAAGGATTATGCGGCGAGGCGGGCGCCGGCCGGGAGCGTGACGTTCTCGTTGGCCGAGGCGTAGGTCTTGGCCGGAGCGGTGTGCGCGGTGCCGGTCGCCTGCAGGCTGGTCAGCTCGCCGGCGGAGACGTGCGAGCCCTCACCGCCGAAGCGCTCGGCCAGGAAAACGACGAGCGACACGTTGGCGATGGCGGCAGCGAGAACGAGGAGAGCGATCATCGGGGCGGGTCCGTGCTTGGTGCGTTGCGTTGGATTTTATATCGCACTGCACACTGGGATTTGGTATGCCAGATGCCGCGAAGCCGATATTCCGTCGATGCATGGCTCAGGGGCGGATTGTCGGGATTAAATCCATCATTTGAGAGCTGGGCGATGCTTTAGGGTGGATACGGCGGGATATCATTCCGGTTTGCGTGCTCTGACAGCATGGCAGTGGAATTATCCGTCCCCCGGCTGATCGCATCGATGACCGCCCTACGCCGTCATTGCGAGGCGAAACTGACGCAATCCAGAGCGCGACGACGCCGGAAAGGGCGAATGCGCTCATGAAGCGGTCCAGCGCCGCGCCTCATTCGACCCATGCGGAGCGCTGGATTGCGTCAGTTTCGCCTCGCAATGACGGAGTGGCTGAGAAGGCAGCGGTCCTATCACCGGCTTCGAACCGTCAGCGGCGCGGACCACCCCCTTGCCAAGTCCGGCCTCACGCGAAACACCATCCCCAGCGGGTTCACAATAAAACCCGCGGGGGAGGAACGCCGTGGTCAAGCTGAACCGCATCTACACCCGCACCGGCGACAAGGGCACGACCGGGCTGGCCAACGGCGAGCGGCGCTCGAAGGCGGATCTGCGGGTCGAGGCCTACGGCACCGTCGATGAGACCAATGCCTGCCTCGGGCTCGCCCGCCTCCACGCCGAGCCGGCCCTCGACGCCATGCTGGCGCGCATCCAGAACGACCTGTTCGATCTCGGCGCCGACCTCGCCACCCCGCCGAGCGAGGAGCCGCTGGGCTACGAGCCGCTGCGGGTGGTGGCCGCCCAGGTGCAGCGCCTGGAGACCGAGATCGACGCGCTGAACGAAAACATCCCGCCGCTGAAGTCCTTCGTGCTGCCCGGCGGCTCGCCCACGGCCGCCGCGCTCCATCTCGCCCGCACCGTCTGCCGCCGGGCCGAGCGGCTGGTGGTGTCGCTCTCGGCCAACGAGCGCGAGGCGATCTCGGCAGAAGCGCTGCAATACCTCAACCGCCTGTCGGACTTCCTGTTCGTGGCCTCCCGCGCGGCCAACCGCGACGGGGCCGACGACGTGCTCTGGGTTCCCGGCCAGAACCGCTAGATTCCGCAGGCCACTCCTCCAGATAGGCGCGTTGACAAGCGGGAAATCGGCTCGTTACGGTCCCGCCGCTCAGACAATCAAGATCGGATTGCCGTCGCACGGGCGTGGCCGCCTCACGGGCGCCCGCCTGCCATCCGACGGCACGGAGGAAAGCGACTGCCATGAAGGTTCTGGTGCCCGTCAAGCGGGTCGTTGACTACAACGTGAAGATCCGGGTGAAGGCCGACGGGTCGGGCGTGGAACTCGCCAACGTCAAGATGTCGATGAACCCCTTCGACGAGATCGCCGTCGAGGAGGCGATCCGCTTGAAGGAGAAGGGCAAGGCCACCGAGATCGTCGCCGTCTCGATCGGCCCGCAGCAGGCGCAGGAGACGTTGCGCACCGCGCTCGCCATGGGCGCCGACCGCGCCATCCTGATCAAGACCGACGTGAATTGCGAGCCGCTGGCGGTGGCCAAGCTCCTCAAGGCGGTCGTCGAGAAGGAGAGCCCCGAACTCGTCATCCTCGGCAAGCAGGCGATCGACGACGATTCCAACCAGACCGGCCAGATGCTCGCCGCCCTGCTCGGTTGGCCGCAGGGCACCTTCGCGTTCAAGCTCGAATTCGGTGAGGGCGCGATCGACGTGACCCGCGAGGTCGATGGCGGCCTCCAGACCGTGGCGCTGAAGCTCCCGGCTATCGTCACGACGGACCTGCGCCTCAACGAGCCGCGCTACGCCTCGCTCCCCAACATCATGAAGGCCAAGAAGAAGCCGCTGGAGGAGCTGGCCCCCGACGCGCTCGGCGTCGATGTCTCACCGAAGCTCACCGTGGTGAAGGTCGCCGAGCCGCCGGGCCGCTCGGCGGGCGTCAAGGTCGGCTCCGCGGCGGAACTCGTCCAGAAGCTCAAGGTCGAGGCCGGCGTCCTCTAGTTTTTTCCAGACTCGCGCGCCGCTCCCGGAAGGTCGAGCGGCGCTAACCCCCTCATTCGAAAGGTCTCTCGATGACCACGCTCCTCTACGTCGAGCACGCCGACGGCAAGATCAAGGACGGCACGCTCAAGGCCCTCACCGCGGCCAAGCAGCTCGGTGGCCCGATCCACGCGCTCGTGGCCGGCGCCAACTCCAAGGCGGCGGCCGAGGCCGCGGGTAAGCTCGACGGCGTCGAGAAGGTGCTGAACGCCGAGGACGCGGCTTACGACCACGACCTCGCCGAGACCAACGCGGCGCTGATCGTCTCGCTCGCCGAGCCCTACGACGCCATCGTCGCCGCCGCGACGACGACCGGCAAGAACACCCTGCCCCGCGTCGCCGCGCTCCTCGACGTCGCTCAGGTCTCCGACATCATCAAGGTCGTCTCGCCCGACACGTTCGAGCGGCCGATCTACGCCGGCAACGCGATCCAGACCGTGCAGGCGGGTGCGGGCAAGCGGGTCATCACGGTCCGCACCGCCGCCTTCAAGGCCGCGGAAGAGGGCGGCTCTACCGCCGCCGTCGAGGCGGTCTCGGCGGCAGCACCCGACGCGCTCGGTGCCGCCTACAAGTCCGAAGAGATCGCCAAGTCCGACCGGCCGGAGCTGGCGTCGGCCAAGTTCATCGTTTCCGGCGGCCGCTCGCTCGGATCTTCGGAAAAATTCAAGGAGCTGATCGAGCCGCTGGCCGACGCGCTGGGCGCCGCGGTGGGCGCCTCGCGCGCGGCGGTCGATGCCGGCTACGCCCCCAACGACTGGCAGGTCGGCCAGACCGGCAAGGTGGTCGCCCCCGATCTCTACGTCGCCGTCGGCATCTCCGGCGCGATCCAGCATCTGGCCGGCATGAAAGACTCGAAGGTCATCGTCGCCGTCAACAAGGACGAGGACGCGCCGATCTTCCAAGTGGCGGATTACGGCCTCGTCGGCGACCTGTTCCAGGTCGTGCCGGACCTGCAGGCCGAGATCGCCAAGGCGAAGGACCGGTAAAAATCGACCATTCCGCGCTCGCCTTGGGGCGGGCGCGGGCCAATGGGCCCCAGGGCTTGGAACGAGTCCGGTTTGACGCATTTGTTGCAGTGCCGCATGGTATACAGGCGGTTCGCCCGGCGATGCCGCAGCAGGTGAGACGCGAGACGGGTATGGGCATCGAGATCAAGACGGTCGGCATCATCGGTGCCGGCCAGATGGGGACCGGCATCGCGCATGTCTGCGCGGCCTCGGGCCTCGACGTCCGGCTGAACGACCGCGATTCCGGGCGGCTCGACGCCGGCCTCGCGCAGATCGACGCGAACCTCACGCGTCAGGTGCAGAAGGGCAGCCTGAGCGAGGATCAGCGCCGCACCGCCCTGGAGCGGATCGGCCTC
Organism: Methylorubrum subtropicum; assembly: GCF_038442325.1. Lineage (NCBI taxonomy): Bacteria > Pseudomonadati > Pseudomonadota > Alphaproteobacteria > Hyphomicrobiales > Methylobacteriaceae > Methylorubrum > Methylorubrum subtropicum. The sequence goes on from NZ_JBBXMW010000019.1 coordinate 57,859, forward strand.
GCCCGGGGCTTCGCCGACCTCGGCGCCTGCGACCTCGTGATCGAGGCCGCGACCGAGGACGAGGCGACCAAGCGCAAGATCTTCCAGGACCTGTGCCCGTCGCTCAAGCCCGACGCGCTGGTGGCCACCAACACCTCCTCGATCTCGATCACGCGGCTCGCCGCCTCGACCGACCGGCCGGACCGCTTCATCGGCATCCACTTCATGAACCCGGTGCCGGTGATGCAGCTCGTCGAGCTGATCCGCGGCATCGCCACGGAAGACCCGACCTACGAATCGGCCAAGGCCTTCATCGGCCGGCTCGGCAAGACCTCGACGATGTCGGAGGATTTCCCGGCCTTCATCGTCAACCGCATCCTGCTGCCGATGATCAACGAGGCGATCTACACGCTCTACGAGGGCGTCGGCTCGGTCGAATCGATCGACACGGCGATGAAGCTCGGCGCCAACCACCCGATGGGTCCGCTCCAGCTCGCCGACTTCATCGGTCTCGACACCTGCCTGTCGGTGATGCAGGTGCTCTACGAGGGCCTGGCGGATTCGAAGTACCGCCCCTGCCCGCTGCTGGTGAAATACGTCGAGGCCGGCTGGCTCGGCCGCAAGACCAAGCGCGGCTTTTACGATTATCGCGGCGAGACGCCGATTCCGACAAGATAATTCGGGCCTCAAGCGCCGGCGGCCGCGTCCGCGGCCTTAGGCTTCTCGCTCCGCTAGACGCCTCGGCGTAGCCGAGGCCGCTGCGCGCGGCGCTCTTCGCGCCGGGCCATACGGTGCTGCCGCACGATCCACGTGGTGGGCCAGGTTTTTGTCTACCGCGTCCCGTACATCCGATCACCCGCGTCGCCGAGGCCGGGGACGATGTAGCCGTGCTCGTTGAGGCGCTCGTCGATCGCTGCGGTCCAGACTGGCACGTCCGGGTGCGCCGCCTGGAACCGGGCGATGCCCTCGGGGGCGGCGAGCAGGCAGACGAAGCGCAGGTCCTTGGCGCCGCGGCTCTTCAGCCGCTCCACCGCGGCCACCGCCGAGTTGGCGGTCGCCAGCATCGGGTCGAGCACCAGCACGGTGCGGTCGCCGAGGTCGGACGGCGACTTGAAGTAATACTCCACCGCCTGGAGCGTGTCGGGGTCGCGGTAGAGCCCGATATGGGCCACGCGCGCCGAGGGCATCAGCGAGAGCATCCCGTCGAGGAAGCCGACGCCGGCCCGCAGGATCGGGGCGAGCACGAGCTTCTTGCCGGCGATCTGGCGGCCCTCCATGGGCCCGATCGGCGTCTCGATCGAGATCTCTTCCAGCGGCAGGTCGCGGGTCACCTCGTAGGCCAGCAGCATGCCGATCTCGTTGAGGAGTTCGCGAAACCCCTTCGTCGAGCGGTCGCGGTCGCGCATCATCGTCAGCTTGTGCTGGACGAGCGGATGATCGACCACCGTCACCGCAGACGCCCCGCCGCTTGCCGCCTGCATCGAACCGTGCCTCCACCCTGTCTGACGGCGCACGATGCCACGAAGGCCCCGCGAAGCCGAGACGGCTCGCGGGGTTATCCGTTCGGATGTCGGGCGCGGAGCCCTCAGACGGTCTTTTCCTCCTGCTTCGTCTCCTCGGCGGGAGGCGGCGGAGAGAAGCATTCCCGGATCTTAGGCGCGAGGTACTCGCCGATGGCCCGACCACCCAGGGGCAATCCGCCCTGCGCGAGCGGAAGGCCCTCACCGTCGAAGCGCCAGTGGACCCCGAGCCAGACACGGGATTCGATGTTCTCAGCGATGGCCTTTGTGAGGTTCAGCGTGCGCCGATGAGCGGTGCGCACGGAGCCATCGGGATCGACGTTGCGGCCGTTCAACTCCTCGGACTCGACCGCGAAGGACAGGTTGGGATCGCCCCCCTCATCGACGAGGAACTGGCGGACGATCTCGAAACAGGTCGTCCCGAAGGCCGCGTGGCCGGACGGGTAGGCCGGGAAGTTCGGCGTCCGGGACAGGGCGCCGCGCTGATTGGTCTGCGGCGCACCGAGAGGACGCTAGAACGGATCGCCGTTCACCACGGCTTTCCCTTCGTGCTTGCCGGGTCCGAAGCCCTCGTCCTCCTGCCGGATGCCGATCACCGGCCGCCAGAGATCGTGGGCGTACTTGGCCTGCCACGCGACGATCCCGGCATCGGCCATGCCGACATTGATCAGGGCGAACAGCCGCGCGAGGGCGGCCTCCCCGAATTTCTTTTCGGACTTTTCGTCATGAGCCTCCACGACGGCGCGGACGCACTGATTATAGAGCCGCGGCGGCGTGCCGATCCGCCACGCCCCGTCATAGGCCCAGAACAGGCCGATGATCGTCTCGTCGAGCGTGCGGTGCGTCGAGCGGGCGTCGCCCTTGTCGCGCACCTCGGTGTATTCCTTGCTGTACCGACCGTTCGAATCGGACAGATCGCAGAGGGGCGGCGCGCCGAGGATCGTGGTGTTGTCGTAGCCCGCCGCTTCGGGCTTCGTCGTCGGGCGGCAGAACGACACAAGCTCGCCCCAGCGCGGATTGAGCCGGCCCTGATCGAAGGCTTAGGGGTCCGCCTGGTGATGGCATCGTTCGACCTTATAGTTCCTGTCGTCGGGTTGCCCGACGATCGGCGTATCGCCCTCCCGGTCCTTGATCATCGCGGCGCCGACCTTCGCACCGAAGGCTTTGCCTGCATCGATCGAGGCCTGAGTGGCGCCGCCCGCCCGCAGCATCTGCGTGTAGAACGCCGCCCTGTCTTCGACGTAAGCCTTCTGCGCGGCGTTCTTGAACAAGGCTTGCATCGTCGAGACGGCGGCGCCCGTCGCCGCGGCGCCGACCGGTCCGGCGGGAGCCGCACCGACCGCGAGGCCGAACGGCGTCAGGCCTGAGGCCGGATCGCTCAGCGCCAGGGCCTCGTACATGGCGACGTGGATCATCGCCAGAGCCCGCGACGTCCGGGTCGGCCCGGCCTGCTCCGGCATGATCATGGGTGCGCCGGACGAGCCGACGAACGGCTCGTAATCGCGGCGAGCCAGTTCGAGGGCAACTTCATTCCAGAAATAAATCGCGCTTTCGGCCACAACCGCTCTCCCGATCAATATTGGGAGCGCCGATCATGCATGACTTATTTCGAATCACAATAGGGAAATTTTATACACAAACCACGAAAATTAAAGATGATAACATCAAGCAGACGGCAGGACTGGATATTGCCAATCAACATCCATCAGTAAATGATCTGAATTTGGCAATAAACTCTGAATGACACTAAACACTGGGATGATAAATCCAATGGATACGGAAGCGACGTGAGTTAACGCCGAAGCTTAGTTTCAGCTCCATCCCGCTGTTGAGTTCACCTGCACGGCTCGACGAGGCGGCGATGACGGCGGAGATCGAGCCCCTGCGAAGCATCGGCCGCGGACGATGCCGAGGCACGACCGCAACGCTCGGCACGGCGTCCACGGACGGCTTCACAGGCAGCCCGAATCGCGGCGCGTGGGAGCCGCGCCCGGTTCTTATGCCCCATCGGCTTCCTCCGACCGGCCGGCGGCCGTCTTTCGGGCCGATGCTCTACCCCTGATGCGGCAGAGCCGGCGCCCCCTTCAGCACCAGCACGGCCCGCGCGGGCAGATCGACCGTGCCGCCGGCCTCGACCGCCGGGCGGCTGCCCTCGGGGACGGTGCCGACGGGGAGCGTGGTGTCGAAGACCGGGCGCCAGGGGCCGCCGAGCGTAGGCGGCAGGGCGAAGGGGCACGGACTGGTCGCGGCGTTCATCAGGATCAGCACGCGCTCGGAGCCGGCGATGTCGTTGCTCATCTGCATGCCGAAGGCTTGGCGTTCGCCGTCGGCCCAGGCGGCGCCGTCCATCTCGGCGGCGTCGGGGGAGAGCCAGTGCACGTCCTTGAGGCCGGTGCCCTCGACCTCGGCCCCCATGAGGAAGCGGCGCCGCCGCAGCGACCGGCAGACGCGGCGCAGGGCCGCGAGGTTGGCGACGAATTCGGTGAGCGCCGGATCGGGATCGGTCTCCCAATCGATCCAGCTCGCGGCGTTGTCCTGGCAATAGGCGTTGTTGTTGCCGTTCTGCGTGCGCGAGCGCTCGTCGCCCATCAGCAGCATCGGCACGCCTTGGGCGAAGAACACGCAGGCCAGCATGTTGCGCTTCTGGCGGGCGCGGACGCCGAGGATTTCGGCATCGTCGGTCGGCCCCTCGATTCCGTAGTTGGAGGTGAGGTTGTGGCCGTGGCCGTCGCGGTTGCCCTCGCCGTTGGGCTCGTTGTGCTTCTCCTCGTAGGCGACCGCGTCGGCCAGCGTGAAGCCGTCGTGGGAGGCGACGAAGTTGATGCTGGCCAGCGGCGAGCGGCCGGACGGTAAAAAAATCTCGCGCGAGCCCGAGAGGCCCTGCGTCAGCTTGGCGAGCGTGCCGCGATCACCGCGCCAGAATCCCCGGAGGTTGTCGCGGAACTGGTCGTTCCACTCGCTCCAGCCGTAGGGGTAGCCGCCGAGCCGATAGCCGCCCATGCCGATGTCCCACGGCTCGGCGATGAGTTTTACGCGCGACAGGATAGGGTCCTGCTGCACGGCCTGAAAGAACGGCGCTTCGGGCGAAAAATCGTAGGGGGCGCGGCCGAGGCTGGAGGCGAGATCGAAGCGGAAGCCCGCCACGCCGTAGACCGTGACCCAGTGGCGTAGGCTGTCGAGCACCATCCGCATCACGCGGGGATGGGCGACGTTCAGCGTGTTGCCGCAGCCGGTGCAGTCGATGTTGCGGCGGCGATCTTCCGGATCGAGCTTGTAGTAGCTGGCGTTGTCGATGCCGCGGAAGGCGAGCGTCGGCCCGAGATGATCGCCCTCGGCCGTGTGGTTGTAGACCACGTCGATCAGGGTCTCGATGCCGGCCGCGGCCAGTTCGCGGATGGCGAAGCGCAGCGCGCTGGCGTCACCCCCGCCGAGATAGCGCGGCTCGGGGGCGAAGTAGTTGAAGGGCTGGTAGCCCCAGAAGTTGGTCAGTCCCTTCTCGACGAGGAAGCGGTCGTCGGCGAAGGCCTGGATCGGTAGGAGTTCGAGGGCGGTGACGCCGAGCTTGAGCAGGTGCTCGATGATCGCCGGATGGGCCAGCCCGAGATAGGTGCCGCGCTCCGCGTCCGAGAGCGCCGGATGCGTCATGGTCAGCGCCTTGACGTGGGCCTCGTAGATCACGGTCTCGTGCAGCGGCCGGGGGGCGGCGAGCGGCGTCGGTTCTGGGGCGTCGGGCCGGGTGACGACGCCGCGCGGCATGAACGGGGCGCTGTCGCGGCGGTCGATCTGGTCCTCGCGGGCGCCGCCGCGGCGGTGGCCGTAGAGCGCGTCGTGCCAGCGGATGCGGCCGGCGATCTCGCGGGCATAGGGGTCGAGGACGAGTTTGGCGGGGTTGAAGCGGTGGCCCGCGGCGGGCTCCCACGGGCCGGAGACGCGGTAGCCGTAGAGCTGGCCCGGCAGCAGGCCGTGGACGTAGCCGTGGACGATGTCGTCGGTCCGGCTCGGCAGGCGGATCGTGCGCGATTCGTAGCGGGCACCCGGCTCGAACAGGCAGAGATCGACCGCGGTCGCGTGCTGCGAGAAGAGGGCGAAGTTGACGCCGCGGCCGTCGAAATGCGCGCCGAGCGGCGTCGGCAGGCCCTCCTCGATGACGATCATCCCGGTCCTTCGTCGTGGGCGCGCCTTACGGGCGCCGGGCCTCCTTGTTGGGGTTAAAGACTGGTGGGGCGAAGCTCAAGCCGCGGGCGGGGCCGCTCAAGGTTCGGACCGGCCAAAGGATGACAACGGTCCGGTTTTCACCCCTCCGCCGTCATTCCGGGGCCGCGAAGCGGAACCCGGAATCCACCCGTGATGCGCGGCTGTGTGATGCGTCGCGGCCAGTCATGGATTGCACGCCTCCGGCGCGCCCCTTCGGGTCTGGGTTCGCTTCGCGCCCCGGAATGACGGTGAGGAGTTGGCTGGGGAGGCTCGGTCTCGCATCAGGCAGGTTCCCTGACGCGACTTCGCACTCGAACCGCTACCAACGATAGCGCAGGCCCACCGTCCCGTACTGCACGCCGCCGCCCGCCCGGTTGAAGAACGGCAGGTCGCCGCCGGAGCGGTGGTGGAAGCGGAAGATCAGGTCGAGGTCGGGCCGGCTCGGCAGGCCGAAGGTCAGCTCCGGCGAGAGGTAGTGCAGCAGGTTCTGGCCCTCGACGCCGGCCCGGCGCGACTCGAAGGCCGGGACGCCGGTGGCGTAGTTGAGGCCGATCGAGATGCCGACCGTGGTGCGCAGGTACTCGTCCCAGGGGAACCACTTCCAGCGGAAATACAGCGCGCCCCAGCCCTCGCCCTCGTGCAGCGAGCCGAACCGTTTGCCCACGCCCACCTCGGTCTCGATGGAGGCGAAGCGGTCGAAGCGCACGACCTCGCGGGAGAAGGCGCCGCCGACGAAGGTGCTCGACCCCCAGCGCCAGTCCCACGGGCCCTGATGCTTGGTGAGGAAGATCTCCCACATGGAGGTCTCGACGAGCTGGCCGGCGAACAGGGTCGCAGTGCAGTCCGCCCGGCACGGCGCGAAGGGCGAGCGCAGTTCCACGTCGAAGGCGCGGGCCTCGCGCCCGCCCGCGAGCGGGCCGACGAGGGCGCACAGAAGCGTCAGGAGGAAGACGAGGCCGCGGCGCGAGACTTTCCCGGCGGATCGGTTGGTGAAGTGGCCGGGCAAAGCGAAAATCCGATCCGAATCGATCACGAGATCAATGCACGTCGGACGGCCTGCCGTAGATCGGCCCGCGCCCCCGCGAACCGGACGACGCTGCACAATCGTGCAGGGAATGAGAAGTGTCCGGCCTGCCACCGGGACTGTATCCGCGCAGGCCGGTGCAATGCCGCGCCCGGTGTGATGCAATCGACACGGCCGATCACGCAATCGTCATTTGCGAGAGGGCCGGTCGCGACGGGGCAAAAAAGAACGACCGGACCTCACGATCCGGCCGTCACCTCGATAAAACAGACAAAAAACTACTCGGCGGCGGCGGCGGTCGCCCGCGGCGGCCCGCGCTCGACGGTGCGGAAGGATTCGAGTTCGGCCATGTAGCTGCGGGCCCACCAGTCGACGTCCTCGCGCAGCATGCGCTCGGCCATCGGCTTCCAACGCTCCAGGCGCTCGGCCCGCGGCATGTAGAGCGCCTGCCGGATGGCCTCCGCCACCTCGAACCGGTCGTAGGGGTTGACCAGCAGCGCCTCGGGCAGCTGGCGCGCCGCGCCCGCGAACTTCGAGAGCACGAGGACGCCGGGGTCCTCCTCGCTCTGGGCCACGACGTATTCCTTGGCGACCAGATTCATGCCGTCGCGCATCGGCGTGACGAGGCCGACGCGGGCCGCCCGGTAGAGGCCGGCGAGCACAGGGCGCGGATAGGCCTTGGTGACGTACTGGATCGGCGTCCAGGCGGGCTCGCCGAGCGTGCCGTTGATGTCGCCCACCTTCTCGTTCACCTCGCGCGAGAGCTGCTCGTATTCCGGCACCTCGCTGCGGGATTTCGGGGTGATCTGGATGTAGACGACGTTGCCGCGCTGGTCCGGGTTCGAGGCGAAGAAGCGGTCCACCGCCTCCATGCGCTCGGGTACGCCCTTCGAGTAGTCGAGCCGGTCGACGCCGATGAGGAGCTTGCGGGTGCGCAAGCCCGCCATGGTCTCGCGCACCACCTTGTTGGAGCCGGCCTTGTCGGCGGCCTCCTTGAAGCCGGCGACGTCGATGCCGATGGGAAAGGAGCGGATGCGGGTGCGCCGCCCATCGACCATCAGGGCGCCGCCGCCCAGCGGGATCGCCCGCATCGTGTCGATGAAGTTGCGCGACAGATTCTGCACGTCGGCGTCGGTCTGGAGGCCGATCAGGTCGTAATCGGCCATGGCGCGCAGCAGCTCGCCGCTCGCCGGCAGGGTGTTGAACACGTCGGCCGCGGGCCAGGGGATGTGATGGAAATAGCCGATCGGGTTGGCAATGCCCTGGCCGCGCAGTTCGCTCGCCAGCGGCAGCAGATGGTAGTCGTGCACCCAGATCAGGTCGTCTGGCTCGACCAGTTTGGCGAGGGCGCGGGCGAAGGTCTGGTTGACGCGCTGGTAGCCGGCATAGTCCGAGCGCGAGAAGGTGCCGAGCCCGATGCGGTAATGCATGATCGGCCACAGCGCCCGGTTGGCGAAGCCGGCGTAGTATTCGCGGTGGTCCTGGGGCGAGAGGTCGAGGACGGCGTACTGGATCGGCCCGCGGTCGATCAGCTCGGGCTCCGGGCTCGGGTTCTCGGTGATGTTGCCGCTCCAGCCGAACCACAGCCCCTCGTAGGAGGAGAACGCCTCCTTGACCGCGACGGCGAGGCCGCCCGCGGAGACCGCATCCTTGCCCTCGGCAGGCACGGCGACACGATTCGAGACGATGATCAGACGTGCCACGAACCCGGCTCCGCTCCTCGTTGCAGCGGGCGCGAGGGGTGCGCCCGCCTGTAGAGTCTTAAACGTCCGTGGGAAAACGCGCGGAAGTCGTGCGCGATCCGTCCGGGTGCAGCCAAGCGCATCGCTTTCCGCCGGTCAAGCGATGACAGACGACTCCCACGTGTCAGACGGGTGATCGCAGCGGCCGTCCGCACCGGAGGGCCGGATGCCCGTCGCATCGTCTCGCGCCTGACCACGCGTGCACCTCCCCTGAGCGGTTCCCTACTCTTCGCCCCGCCGAAGCGTGAAGCGGAACAGGGCGTTGGAGGCGGAACCCCTCAGCATGGCTGTCGGTTCTCCGGCCGAATCCTTTTGCCGCCGCATCCCGGCGCCGCCCGCCCCCACCGCTTCGTGCTTGCAGGAGTTGAGACCATGACCGCCTCCGCGTCACCGGACCCCGTCGGCGGGGCCGACCTGAAGGACCTGCGCCACGACGTCGAGGACACCGCCCAGCTCGCCGCCGAGCGCGGCCGGGGCCTCGCGGCCGCCGCCCGCAAGCAGGCCTATGCCTATGTCGATCAGCGGAAAGGCGAGGCCGCCCGCTCGGTCGGCGATCTGGCGAAGTCCCTGCGCGATTCGGGCAACACCTTCGAGGACCGGCCCAACATCCGCGCCTTCTTCGACAGCGCCGCGGAAGGGCTCGACGACCTCGCCGGCTCGATCGAGCGGCGCGGCCTCGACGACTTCTACGCCGAGGCCGAGGCCTTCGCCCGGCGCTCGCCGGTGACGACCGCGGTCGCGACGTTCGCCGCGGGCTTCCTGCTCGCGCGCTTCATCAAGGCCTCGGGCGAGCCCGAGACGGCCTACGACCGCGACTACCGGGCCTGAGGGAACGAGACGAACGCCATGACCAGCCCCCCGCCCCCACCACCCCCCTCCTCCTCGATCCAGGCGCTCATCGCCGATGCGCTGCGCGAGGCGAGCGAACTCGCCGGCAAGGAGATCGCGCTCTTCCGCACCGAGATGACGAACAACGTCCGCTCGCTGTTCGTCGGCCTCGGCATGATGGTGTTCGCCGCGGTGTTCGCGGTGACCGCGATGCTGGTGCTGATCGGCGCGCTGGTGAAGTTCGTCGCGACCCTCGTCGGCTCCGAGTGGCTCGCCGCCGTCCTCGTCGGCGGCGCGATGCTGCTCGTCGCGGTGATCCTCGGCGTGCTCGGCGCCCGCGCGATGTCGCTGTCGAACCTCGCCCCGACCCGGACCTCCCGCCAGGTCCGCCAGGATGCCCGCGCTCTGACGGAAAGGGTCTCGGGATGAGCGAATCGATCTCGGATCTGGAAAAGGATATCGAGCAGCGCCGCGCCCGGCTCGACGAGACCATCGACCGCATCCAGGGCCGCCTCAACGCGTCGAGCCTCGTGGACGAGATGCTGGGCTCCGCCCGGCGCACGCCCTACAGCGGCTTCTACGACGAGGCCTTGGACACGGTGCGGCGCAACCCCGTGCCGGTGCTGCTGATCGCGGCGGGCGTCGGGCTGCTGCTCAACGGGATGCGCACCGGCCGCCAGCGGGCGAGCCGCGCCCTCGTGCCGGTGGACGCCACGCCCGTCACCGTGACGGGCGCCGACCGCACCTACGATCCCGACGCTCCGGCCGGGAAGCCGCCGCACGACCTGCCCGGCGAGCGCCCGCAGGTCTGAACCCTGACATTGCGCGGCGCCGCTCGGCGCCGCCCCTCGGAGACGGAGCCCCCCATGAACCACGATCCCGCCATCCCGCCGCGCCCCACCGAGGGCGTCCCTCCGGTCGAGACCCTGCCCGAGCAGCTCGCCGCCAAGGCCGGCATGCCCCGCACCGAGAGCGTCGAGCACAGCCTGCACACCGCCTCGGACCGCGCCACCGCCGCGGGCCGCGACGCCAACGCCCGGCTGCAGCAGGGCCTGCACGACACCACCCGCGAGGCCGCCGAGCAGGCCTCGAACCTGCGCGACCGCGCCGCCGACAAGGCCTCCGAGTTGCGCGATCAGGCCGCCGACAAGGCGTCCGAGCTGCGCGACCGGGCGAGCGAGACTCTGCGCTCGGCTCGCGCCCGCGCCGAGGATACCTACGAGGACGCCCGCGCCTGGGCCGAGGACCGCTACGACAGCCAGCGCCGCCGCGCCGCCGACCTCGCCGACCGCGGGGCGGAGCGCCTGCACCGCGGCCGCACCGCCACCGAGGACTTCATCGCCGAGAACCCGCTGCTGGTCGGCGTCGTCGGCCTCGCCGCGGGCCTGCTGCTCGGCGCGCTGCTGCCGCGCACCCGCCAGGAGGACCGGGCGCTGGGCCCCTACGCCGACGACCTGCGCGGCCAGGGCGTGCGCTACGCCCGCGACCTGACCCAGCGCGGCCGGACCTTCGTCGAGACGGCGCTCGACCCGGACAACATCGACGCCGCCGTCCAGCGCGCCGCCGGCACGACGCCGGAGCGCGACGACCACGACGACGCGGAGCGGACGGCGCACCGGCTCTGAGAGAGGTGGGAGAAGCATCTCCCGCTTCCTCCCCACCACGCCGTCATTCCGGGGCCGCGAAGCGGAACCCGGAATCCACGACTGGCCGCGCCGCATCACGCAGCCGCGCATCACGGGTGGGCTCCGGGTTCCGCTTCGCGGCCCCGGAGTGACGGTGCGGGTGTCTCCGAAGGGGGCCTGATCGAACCGGGCTCACATCTCGCGGGAGGCTGCATCTTCGGCTAGCCTCCCGCCCATGACCCACGACGCGCCGCGGCTGCTCGCCTGCGGGGACACGGCCTTCACCATCGAGTTCGGCGACCGGATCGACCCGGCGCTCTCGGCCCGCGTGCTGGCCCTCGACGCCGCGCTACGGGCCGAGCCGCCGCCGGGCCTGTGCGAGACGGTGCCGACCTACCGCTCGCTCACCGTCCATCTCGATCCCCTCGTCGCCGACCCCGAACGATTCGGCCGTGCCGTGCTGGCACTCGCCGCCGAACCGCTGCCGCCGCCCGCCACCGCGCGGCTGTGGCGCATCCCGGTGGTGTATGGCGGCGAATTCGGGATCGATCTCGACGCGGTCGCGGCCCATCACGGGATCGCGCCGGAGGCCGTGATCGAGCGCCACGCCGCGCCGGAATACCGGGTGGCGATGATCGGCTTCCTGCCGGGCTACGCCTATCTCGAAGGGCTCGATCCCGGCCTCGCGCTCTCGCGCCACCCGCATCCGCGCCCTGTCACGCCCGCCGGTACCATCTCCATCGGCGGGGCGCAGGCGCTGGTGGCGAGCATCGCGGCCCCGAGCGGCTGGCACCTGCTCGGCCGCACGCCGTTCCGAAACTTCGTGCCGGCGCGCGATCCCGTCTTCCTGCTGCGCCCCGGCGACCGGGTGCGCTTCATGCCGACGCCCGCGGAACGCTGGGACGCGCTCGCCGCCGCCGCGGAGGCCGGCCAGACGGTGGCCGAACCGAGCGCGGCATGAGCGGCGTCCTCCATCTCCTGCGCCTCTCCGGCGCCGCCTCGATCCAGGACGGCGGCCGGCCCGGTTTCCTGCGCGACGGCCTCTCGGCCTCGGGGCCGATGGACCGGCTGGCGCACGCCGCCGCGAACGTCCTCGTCGGCAACCCGCCGGATGCGGCGGCGATCGAACTCGGCCTCGCGGGCGCGACGCTGCGGGCCGAGGGCGGGCCGGTGCGGCTGGCGCTCGCCGGCGCCTGCGGCCCGCTGCGGCTCGACGGCGAACCGCTCGCCGACCACCGCTCGTTCCTCTTGGCCGAGGGCGCGGAGTTGACCCTCGGGCGGCCCCGCGCGGGCGTGTTCGCCACGCTCGCGGTCGCGGGCGGATTCGGGCTGCACCCCGTCCTCGGCAGCGTCGCGCTCCACCGCCGCGCCGCCCTCGGCGGCCTCGACGGACGCCCGCTGCGCGAGGGCGACCGGCTGCCGCTCGCCGGGTCAGCGCCCGCGGGCGCGGCGGACCTTTGCCTCGATCCCGTCCCGCTGGAGAGCGACCGGCCGATCCGCGTCGTCCTCGGCCCCCAGGACGATTGTTTTGCGAGCGACGGCCTCGCGACCTTCCTCGAACAGGAATTCACGGTCTCGGGGCAGGCCGACCGGATGGGCTATCAGCTCGACGGACCGGCCATCGCCCACGGCGAGGGGGGCTTCAACATCGTCTCGGACGCCACCGTGATGGGCTCGGTGCAGGTGCCGGGCACGGGCCGGCCCATCGTGCTGATGGCCGACCGCCAGACCACCGGCGGCTATCCGAAGATCGCCACCGTCGTCTCGGCCGACCTTCGCCGGATCGCCCAGCGCCGGCCCGGCGAGGCGGTGCGGTTCGAGGCGGTCGATCTCGCCACCGCGCGAAAGCTCGCCCAAGGTCGGGCCGCCGCGCGCGACGCGCTCCAAGAGAACCTGCGGCCGGTGGTGGGCGCGGCCGAGCGGCTGATGGCGGCCAACGTCGCGGGCGCGGCGGTGGACGCGTTTCGCGACGATTGAGGTTTTCGCCCCGTGACCGAAACGGTCCTACGGCGTTGTCCGCCCATGTCGCGCGAACAATCCCAAACACCCCGCCTCGGCTTCTGCTGCACCTTCATCCCCGATGCGGACCCGGCGCATAAGACGCTCAAGGCCGCCAAGGACGCGGCCAAGCTGATGAATCTCGGCACCGTGACCATGGCCAATCTCGGGCGCCTCGGTCCCGCGGAGCGGCGCCGGAAGCTGGAGGACGTGGTGCGCCACAACCTCGCGGCGCTGGAGCGGCAGGTGACCTGGGTCGCCGCCCGCCCGCCGCTGGAGCGGCTGCTGCGGATGGCGAGTTCGATGCTGCCGGGCTTCACCCACCCGACCGCGATGCCGATCTACGCGGAAGCCTCGCTGCGCGCCCTGATCGAGGCCGGGCTCGCCCGCATCGGCGAGCGGGCACGAAAGGGCGGCGTGCGCCTCAGCATGCATCCGGGCCCGTTCTGCATCATCGCCTCGCGCAACCCGAATGCGCAGGCCAACGGCATCGCCGAGTTGGAGTACCACGCCGAAATCATGGCGATGCTGGGCTACGGCACCGGCTGGCATCCGCATGGCGCCCATCTCAACATCCATGTCGGCGGGCGCGAGCCCGGCATCGAGGGGTTCCGCGAGAGTCTTTCGTTGATCTCGGAGACCGCGCGCAACCTGCTCACCGTCGAGAACGACGAATCCTTGTTCGGCCTCGACGCGGTGCTGCGCCTCGGCGACCGGGTGCCGGTGGTGCTCGACCTGCACCATCACTGGGTCGAGAGCCGCGGCGAGTACATCGAGCCGGACGATCCGCGGGTTCAGGCGGTGATCGCCTCCTGGCGCGGCGTGCGGCCGGTCGCCCATATCAGCGTCTCGCGCGAGAGCGTGCTGCCGGACCACGATCCCGGTGCCCTGCCGGACTTCGTCGGCCTCTCCGAGCAGGGCCATTCCTGGCGCGACCTCGCCGCGCACTCGGACAAGATGTGGAACGAGGCGGTCAACGCGCTGGTGGCCCGCCACCTCGCCTGGGCCGATTTCGAGATCGAGGCCAAGGGCAAGAACCAAGCGAGCGTGCCGCTCGCCGCACAGATCGAGCGGCAGGTGGGGGCCGCGCGGGCCGCCGCTTGAGCGGGATCGGGCGTCTCGGCTACTGGCCGGACGAGACGCGCGCCCGAGGTCAGAGGGCGCCCCGTTCCGAAAGGCCGATCATGAAGACAGCCGACTGCGACATCCTGATCCTGCCGGGCTATGCCGGCTCCGAGGCGGAGCATTGGCAGAGTCGCTGGGCCGGGCGCCTCAAGACGGCGCGGGTGGTCGAGCAGGCGGACTGGCACAACCCCGATCCGGAATCCTGGCGCACCCGCATCGTCGAGGCGGTGGCGGCGGCGCGCCAGCCGGTGATCCTGATCGCCCACAGCCTCGGCGTGGTCGCCGCGGTCGAGGCCGCGCCCCGCTTCCCCGCGGGCGTCGTGCGCGGCGCGCTGCTCGTGGCCTTCCCGGACATCGAGGCGGGCGCGGCGCTCCCCGACAGCGTGCGCGCCTTCGCCCCCGTGCCGCGCGATCCCCTGCCCTTCCCCTCGCTCTTGGTCGCGAGCCGCACCGACCCGCACTGCACCTACGAGCGGGCCGAGGACTACGCCTATGCCTGGGGCTCCGCGCTGGTCGATGCGGGTGAATCCGGCCACATCAACGTCGCGAGCGGGCACGGACCCTGGCCCGAGGGCCTGATGCGGCTCGCGGGCTTCCTGAAGAACCTCTGAGCCGGCAAATTCTTCGAAGCGGCTCGACCGTGGGCTCGAGGAGTGGCTTGGCCGCCAGGAACATCCTCGGACGGCGCGGCGTTGGCGAACCATATCCCCCGTCACACCGCATCACTCGGCGTCAGCCGAGTCCCGAGAGAGGAAATCCATGGCGCCGATCGAGAGACCCACCGAGGCCCGCCAGGGCGAGAAGGGCAAGCCCGTCCTCTACGTGCTGGTCGCCAGCCTGGTCCTGCTGGCCATCGCCACCGTCGGCCTGCTGAGCTGGAACCGCGCCGAGGCGCCCGCCGACTACGCCGGCAAGAGCCAGGAATCGGCCCGCGAGCTGACGACCGGCTCGGTCAACAAGTCCTCGTCCTCCAACAGCGGCAACGTCCCGGCCGAGAACCCGGCCTACCCGCAGCCGTCGCAGAACAAGGCGAACTGAAGCCGCGCTTCACGACAATTGAACGATGCGGGCCCTGCGGGGCCCGTTTTCGTTGGGACGGCCGTCAATCCAGCCGGCCTCTCCGTCATTTCGAGGCGGAGCCGAAGCAATCCAGGGCTCCGCATCGTCCGAACGAGGCGCCTCGCTGAACCGCTTCAGGGGCGAATCCGCCCCCTCCCGAAAAGTCGCGTAATGACGGCGTGGGGTGGCAAGCCCTCACGAAGACATGCGCCACGCAACCTCGACGGCACCGGCCTTCCGCGCCATGTGACGACGGAGCCCCAAAAAACGCCAGGAGCCCGTCGATGACCCAATCGCTGCCTGAGACCATGCGCCAGATCCGCTTCGGCGGCGCGGGCGGGCCGGAGGTGATCGCGGTGGAGACGGCGCCGGTGCCGCGGCCCGAGGCCGGGCAGGTGCTGGTCGAGGTGGTGGCTGCGGGCGTCAACCGGCCCGACATCATGCAGCGCCAGGGCAGCTATCCGCCGCCGAAGGGCGCCACCGAAATCCCCGGCCTGGAGATCGCCGGCCGCATCGCGGCGCTCGGCGAGGGCGTCACCGGCTTCTCGGTCGGCGACGAGGTCTGCGCGCTCGTCATCAGCGGCGGCTATGCCGAGTTCGCGGTGGCCGAAGTCGGCCAAGTGCTGGGGAAGCCCGCCTCCCTCTCGCTCACCGAGGCGGCGGGCCTGCCCGAGACCGTCTTCACCGTCTACTCCACCGTCATCCAGCGCGGGCGGCTGAAGTCCGGCGAGACCTTTCTCGTCCACGGCGGATCGAGCGGCATCGGCTCGACCGCGATCCAGATCGCCAAGCAGCACGGCGCCCGCGTCCTCACCACGGCGGGTTCGGCCGAGAAATGCCGGTTCTGCGAGGAGCTGGGGGCGGATGCCGCCATCAACTACCGTGAGGCCGATTTCGCCGAGGAGGTGAAGCGCCTCACCGACGGCAAGGGCGTCGACGTCATCCTCGACATGGTGGGCGCGGCTTATCTCCAGAAGAACATCGCCTCGCTCGCGGTCGAGGGCCGGCTCGTCCAGATCGCCTTCATGCAGGGCTTCAAGGCCGAGAGCCTGACGCTGACCCCGATCATGCTCAAGCGCCTGACCATCACCGGCGCGACCCTGCGGGCGCAGTCGAAGGAGGCGAAGGCGACAATCGCCGAGGGCGTGAAGGGCGAGGTGTGGCCGCTGGTGGAGGCGGGAAAGATCCGCCCGATCGTCCACGCCACCTTCCCGCTGGAGGACGCGCGGAAGGCGCACGAGTTGATGGAGACCAGCAGCCATTCGGGGAAGATTCTGCTGACGACGGGGCGCTGACGCGCCGGTAGCCTTCTTTCCGCGTCTCTCGGCGAGCAGGAGAGGGCGTTCTCCTCCCCCTTGCGGGGAGGAGGCAGGAGGTGGGGGTGGTACCGGATAGAACTCGGCGGTGCCTTCTGCCCGACCCCCACCCCTACCCCTCCCCGCAAGGGGGAGGGAGCACGCGCTCGACTTGGCTCGGGCGCGACTTGCGAGCCCCCCCCCTCGGACGGCGGCCGGAACTCCCGGCAGAGGCAGGTGTTCGTGAGACGTTGCCGCTTCCGGCGCTCTCACCCCACAGGCCCCCGATGCGGCATCTCCCGATCGCCCTGGCGCTCGCCCTGATCCTCCCTGTCGCGCCGGCCCTAGCCCAATCCGCCCCACGGGACGGAGCGTCCGCCGTGCCCTCGCCGCCCAGTCCAAAGGCCTCCGCCACGGGCGACGCGCCCGTCACCGGTCCCGGCACCGGCGGCACCCCGAACCGGCCCGCGGTCGTCGGCGGGACGCCGGGCGCGGTGATCGGTGGGACGCCGACGAGCGGGCCGCCCGGCACCGGCGGGGCGGCCGGCGGGCCGTCGATCAGCGGGCAGTAGCTGGCCGCGGCCAAGCCGGAGGCTACATCGTCCGGCATGACGCTCCGCCTTCGCCTCGCCCTCGCGCTCCTCGTCCTCGCCGGCCCGGCCCGCGCGCAGCCGGACGTCACGCCCGGCTCGCTCCCCTCCGCGCCCGAGCCGCCGCCGATCCAGGCGGATTCGGCGCGGCTGCTGCCGGTGCTCGCCACCCGCGGCATGGTCTCGTCGCAGGAGGCGCTGGCGACCCGCGTCGGCGTCGCGGTGCTGGAGAGGGGCGGCAACGCCATCGACGCCGCGGTGGCGGTCGGCTTCGCGCTCGCCGTGACCCTGCCGCGGGCGGGCAATCTCGGCGGCGGCGGCTTCATGATGGTCCACCGCGCGGCCGACCGCGAGACGGTGGCGATCGACTACCGCGAGACCGCGCCGGGGGCGGCGACCGCCGACATGTTCCTCGACGCCAAGGGCGAGCCCGACAAGGCGGCCTCGACCCGCGGCGGCAAGGCGGTGGGCGTGCCCGGTACGGTGCGGGGACTGGCGGAGGCGCATCGCCGCTACGGCTCGGGCAAGCTGACGCTGGCCGACCTGATCGCCCCGGCGGAAAAACTCGCCCGCGAGGGCATCCCGGTCGAGTCGGGGCTGGCCGATTCCCTGCCGCGGGCCTCGGGCCTGCTCGGGGCATGGCCGTCGAGCCGAAAAATCTTCTTTGAAGGCGACCACGTGCTGCCGCGCGGGGCGACGCTGCGCCAGACCGACCTCGCCGACACCCTCAAGGCGATCGCCGAGCGCGGGCCGGACGCGTTCTACGAGGGTCCGATCGCGGAAAAGATCGCCGGGGCGGTGCAGGGCGCGGGCGGCATCATGACGGTGGCCGACCTCGCCGCCTACCGGCCGGAAATCCGAAAGCCCGTGCGCGGCACCTATCGCGGCTACGAGATCGTCTCGATGCCGCCGCCGAGTTCCGGCGGGGTCCACCTCATCGAGATCCTCAACGTGCTGGAGGGCTACGATCTGGCAAAACTCGGTGCCGGCAGCGCGGGCGCGCTCCACCTCATGGCGGAGGCGATGAAGCCGGCCTATGCCGACCGCGCCACGTGGCTCGGCGACCCGGCCCGCACCAAAGTCCCGGTGGCGGGCCTGACCTCCAAGCCCTACGCGGCGAAGCTGCGCGAAAGCATCGACCCCGAGCGGGCCCGGCCCGCAGGCGAGGTGAAGGCCGGCGATCCGCTGCCCTACGAGTCCGACCAGACCACGCACTTCTCGGTGGTGGACGCCGAGGGCAACGCGGTGTCGAACACCTACACCCTCAACTTCTCCTACGGGATCGGGCTGGTGGCCGAGGGCACGGGGGTGCTGCTCAACAACGAGATGGACGATTTCTCCGCCAAGACCGGCGCGCGCAACGCCTACGGCCTCGTCGGCGGCGAGGCGAACGCCGTGGCGCCGGGCGCCCGCCCGCTCTCCTCCATGACGCCGACCTTCGTGTTCCGGAACAGTAAGCTGTACCTCGTCACCGGCAGCCCCGGCGGCAGCCGCATCATCACCACGGTGCTGCAGGTGATCGTCAACGTGCTGGATTTCCGCCTCAACCTCGCCGAGGCCGTGGCCGCGCCGCGCATCCATCACCAGTGGCAGCCGGACATGCTGATGGTGGAAGAGGGCGTCTCGCCCGACACCCTGGCCCTGCTGCGCGCCAGGGGCCATCCGGTGAAGGTCGGGGCGAGTTCGGGCTCGGCCAATTCGGTGATGGCCGAGGACGGGCTGCTGGCGGGCGCCTCCGATCCGCGCCAGCGCGGGACGCTGGCGGAGGGGCATTAAACCTCCGTCGTCATTCCGGGGCGCCGAAGGCGAACCCGGAATCCACCCGTGATGCGCGGCAATACGGTAGGTCGAGGCCAGTCGTGGATTCCGGGTTCCGCTGCGCGGCCCCGGAATGACGCTGGAGGGGTCGGGACACGCGGCGGTGGGCAAGCGCGGGCGCGCGGGCTAAAGGAGCGCCAGCCTCACCGGACCGACGATGCTCCTCTTCCGCTCCCTCGCCTTCAACCTCTGCTTCTACGTCGCGACCGCGCTGATCGCGATTCTGGGGCTGCCCGCCTTCGCCTCGCGCAAGGCCGTGATCCGGGTGGCGCAGTTCTGGGGCAGGACCGTGCTGTGGCTGCTGCGGGTGGTCGGCGGCACGCGGGTCGAGTTCCGCGGCCTGCACAACATCCCCGAGGGCCCGCTCTTGGTCGCGGCCAAGCACCAGTCGGCGCTGGAGACGCTGGCGCTGACGATCCCCTTCGACGACTTCGCCTACGTGCTCAAGCGCGAGCTGATGTGGACGCCGGTCGTCGGCTGGTACTTCGCCCGCGGCGGCATGGTGCCGATCGACCGCGCCAAGGGCAGCAAGGTGATGGCGGCGATGAACGCGTCGGCCAAGGCCGCCATCGGCCAGGGGCGCCAGCTCATCATCTTCCCCGAGGGCACCCGCCGCCCGGCCGGCGCCCCACCCGCCTACAAGCAGGGCGCCTCCCACCTCTACACCGCGCTGAACGTGCCCTGCCTGCCGGTGGCGCTCAACACCGGCCTGTACTGGCGCCGCCGCGGCTTTCGCCGCATGCCCGGCACCACCGTCATCGAGTTCCTGCCGGTGATCCCGCCGGGGCTGCCGCGGCTCGAGTTCCTCAACACGGTGCAGGAGCGCATCGAGACCGCCTCCGCCGCCCTGCTGGCGGAAGGCCGCGAGGATCTGGCCCGCCACGGCCACCCCGTCGCCGTGCCGGTCGGCGGCGCGGAGCCCGCGCCGGACACGTCCGGGATGCTGTAGCCGGCGCTTAGACAATCGTCCTGGATACGAAATCCAGGACGATTGTCTAAGTTGCTGTGCCGCATCGGCTTTTTCCGAAAGCTGGTACACCCCTTTTGGGCCGATGCTCTCGGTTGTTGTGCCGCATCGGCTTTTTCCGAAAGTCGGTTCCCAGCTTTCGGGCCGATGCTCTAAGCCTCGCTCTCGGCCTGCAATTGCCGGTACTCGCGCCCGTGGCGGCAATAGCCCTCGACGATATGCGCCATCATGGCCCGCTTCTTCGCATCGAGCGGGCCGAGGATGCGGGCCGGGCGGCCGCCCCAGAGATGGCCGCCCTCCAGCAACTGCCCCGGATCGGTGGTCGAGCCGCCCGCCAGCATCACGTCGTCGGCGACCACGGTGCCCGGCGCCAGCACAGCACCGATGCCGATGAGGCTGCGGGCGCCGATGCGGCAATCGTTCATGCGGACGTTGTGGGCGATGGTGGTGTCGCGCCCGATCACCACGCCCTCGCCGCGGGTGCGGATCACGGTGTTGTCCTGGATGTTGGTGTCGGCGCCGATCACGATCGGACCGACTTCCGCGGCGAGTTCGCAGGAGAACAGCACGGTGACGCCCGCGCCCAGCGCGATGCGGCCGGAGAGCCGGGCCGTGCGGGCCACGAACACGCTCTCCTCCACCTCCGGGGCCACCGGCTCCGGCCCGGTCGGGCGCTCGTCGGCGGCCTCGCGCAGGCGCTCGGCCCGCTCGGTGATCTCGGCGAGCGTCACGGGGCGCAACTGCTTGGCCGGGTTGCCGCCGTAGGCGTAGCCGCCTTCCAGCGTCGATCGCGGAAAGATCGTGGCGCCGGCCTCGATCAGCACGCCGTCGCCGACGGTCGCGCCGTCGAGGATGATCGCGTCGTCCTCGATCACCACGTCCGAGCCGACCGTGCAGGCATGCACCACCGCGTTGCGGCCGACCGTGACCCGGTCGCCGATATGGGTCGGGGTCGATTCAGTGGCGATGTGCACGGTGGAGCGGGCCCCGAGCCACAGCCGCTCGCCCGCGGTGACGACCTGCCCGTCGCTGCGGATCACGCTGTCGTCGCCGAGCCACGCCTGGGGGCCGAGCGTCGCGGTGCCGATCACGGTGCTGCCGCGCCCGCACCAGACGGGACGCGAGGCGAAGACCGGCAGGACGCCGTGATAGGGCAGGATCAGATCGGGCGTCACGGGCGGCTCGTCAGCTGGCGGGGCCGGCACGCCGTGGCGCGCGGGCACATATGAGCCATATAGGCGCATGGGCCGATGGGGTAGGCCGGGATCGGCTCCGCCGGACCCGGGGCGGCCAAAGGCGGTTTGTAGAACAGACATGAATCCGGTCAGCATCCAGTCCGAGCCGTTCGACACCGCCGCCGAGATCGCCCGCGTCGAGGCGGAACTGATGGGGCGTGCCGGCGCCGTCGTGACCTTTTCCGGCCTCTGCCGCGACGAGGGCGGGCGGCTCGAAGCCCTCGAACTTGAACATTACCCCGGCATGGCCGAGGCCGAGATCGGCCGCGTGGTCGAGGCGGCGCGCGCGCGCTGGCCGGTCCAGGCCGTGCGGGTGATCCACCGCCACGGCCTCGTGCGGCCGGGCGAGGGGATCGTGCTCGTGATCACCGCCTCGCCCCACCGCAAGGCGGCGTTCGCGGCGGCCGACTTCCTGATGGACTATCTCAAGACCCGCGCCCCGTTCTGGAAGCGCGAGCACCTCGCCGACGGCACGACCGGCGGCTGGGTCGAGGCGACCCAGGCCGACGAGGCCGCGGCCGAATCCTGGGCCTGAATCCTGGGCCTGATGCCCCACACCACAATCGAAAGCGAAAAAACCCGATGAGCGCCACCTCCTCCATCGGGCCGCGGCGGCTCACGGCCGCGGGCATCGCCGTGGTCGGCTTCGCCGCCGCGCTCTGGCTCGCCTGGACCGCCTCGGCGACGCTGCTGCTGATCTTCTCCGGCATCCTGTTCGCTGTCTTCCTCGATGGGCTGACCCGCGGCCTCGGATACGTGCTGCCGCTGCCCCGCGCCCTGCGGCTGACGATCGCGACGCTGGCGCTCGGCGCGCTCTCGCTGGCGCTCGTGGCCTTCGGCGGCGCCACGGTGACGACCCAGGCGCGCGACCTCGGCACCACCGTGCGCCAGCAATCCGAGACGGTGCGGACCTGGCTCAAGGACCACGGCATCGAACTCGACTTCTCGCAGGGCGAGGAGAAATCGGCCCCGAAGCCCGCGGAGGACAAGGGCGACGGGGAGCCGACCAAGGGCCAGAAGCAGGGCGGGCTCGCGGGCCTCGCCTCGGGCGCCCTGAAGAGCCCCGGCTCGCTGCTGTCGGATGCCGGCAGCGTGCTCGGGCCGGCCGCGACCGTGGTGTTCGGGCTGTTCAACGCGCTCGGCAACGTCCTCGTCATCGCCTTCCTCGGCATCGCCATCGCGGCCGATCCGAAGGGCTACCGCGATGGGGCCCTGCGCCTCGTGCCGGCGCGCCACCGCGACAAGGGCGCCTGCGTCCTCGACGGATCGGGCGAGACCCTGCGGCACTGGCTGTTCGGCCAGCTCCTCACCATGGCGGCGATCTTTCTGCTCACTTGGGCCGGCCTGTCGTTCCTCGGCATCGGCGGGGCGCTGATCCTCGGGCTCCAGGCGGGGCTGCTCGCCTTCGTGCCGACCATCGGCCCGATGATCGCGGGCGCCATCATCGTCCTGAGCAGCCTCGCCTCCGGCCTCAACGGCGCGCTCGGGGCCATGGGCGTCTATCTCGCGGTGCAGGCAGCGGAGAGCTACGGCCTCACCCCCTTCATCCAGCGCCGCGCCCTCGACCTGCCCGCGGCGACGATCTTCGCCGGCCAGCTTCTGCTCGGCGTGCTGTTCGGCCTGTGGGGCGTGGCGCTGGCGCTGCCGCTGGTGGCCGTCATCAAGGTTCTGCTGGAAGAACTCTACATCGAGGACGCGCCCGGCGACGACTGAAGCCGCCCGACGACGCGCCGATGGGGTTGCCGCGTCAGCCCCGAAAAAGCCACACGTTGTACCACCTTGCAAGGCCGCGCTTGAGACGGGCGCGCGGTTCGACTGTCGAACCGTGCCGGCGACCCGGGCGTGACAAGTGATGCCGAAGCAATCGGCACGCAAGAAACGTTTGGAGATCCGTCATGGCCGTCCTTCGCGTGCCGCGCGATTACGCAACGATCCAGAAGGCAACCGTCGCAGCAAGGCCCGGCGACACCATCGTCGCCGACGCCGGGTATTCGAAGAAGGAATACGTGAAGATCGGGACCGACGGTCTGACGGTCGGCGCCGACGAAGCCGCTCGACAGATCACGCTCGAGCTTCAGGGCAAGGCGACGCATCTCACCCTCACGGGCAAGGCGCCGATCACCGCGTACGGCTCCGAGAAGGGCAGCGTCATCCGGGGCAACGCGGGCGACAACGTGATCGAGGCACGCTCGTCGGCCGCCGACACGATCGACGGCGGCGACGGCATCGACGTCATCGTCACCGACAACGCGTTCTTCTCGTGGGGCGGAGCCGACCGGCTCTCGGGCGGCAAGGGCGACGACAGGTTCCAGATGGGCGGATTCGCCTATGACGGCGCGGTGATCGACGGCGGCGACGGCATCGATACCCTTGAGATCGGCACTCTGAGCGGTTTGACCGTCAAGAACGTCGAAGTTCTGGATGGCGACGGTCACTCCGGGACGATCGCGCAGTTCCGGTCGTTCCAGAAATACACCGTCAGCGACAGCCCCCTCCCGACGATCAGTCTGTTCCTCAGGGGTGTCGGCGGGACGCTCGATTTCACGTCCTCCGTTTCGGGCAACCTCGGGGTCTCCGTCCGAGCGACATCTCTCACGTCAGGCGTCACCGTGACCGGGTCGCACAACGGCGACACCTTTTATGGCTCCGCTTACGACGATGTCTTCAATGGCGGCGACGGAGACGATTTCATCAACACCGGCGATGGCATCGATATTCTGAACGGCGATGCCGGCAACGATACGTTCTTCCTCGACCTCGTATCGTCCGGCATCGGCCGCATCGACGGCGGCACGGGGACCGACACCGTCATGGTGTCCGGCAGTCTGCTGGATTATGAATTTCACAACGTGGAAATCTTGAGGACGTCCGATGCCGGCGGAACGCTTGAGCAGTACAATTCGTTCAAGACGATATCTTACGATAACAGCATCATACACAATATCGGCCTCACTCTTCTAGGCGGCGGCGGCACCATCGATTTCAGTACGAAGATCGGCGGCACCAACAGCCTGAGCGCCAACGGCCGCCAATTGGTCTCGGCCGTCACGATCATCGGCTCATCCGCGAGCGACGCCCTGACCGGCTCGGCCTTCGACGACCGCCTCGACGGCTGGAAGGGGGCGGACCAGCTCTGGGGCGGCCAGGGCGACGACACCTTCATCGTCGACAATCGGGGCGACCGCGTCGTCGAGAAGGTCGGCGAGGGCATCGACACGGTGCTGACCAAGGTGAGCTACGCGCTTCAGGCCGGCCAGGAGATCGAGCGCCTCTCCGCCAGCGACCGGGCCGGCAACGCCGCGCTCCATCTCACCGGCAACGAGTTCGGCCAGACGATCCGGGGCACGAACGGCGACAACCAGCTCGACGGCAAGGGCGGCGCCGACGCGCTCTACGGCTACGGCGGCAACGACACCTACCTCGTCGACAACTGGAACGACCGGGTGGTGGAGGCCGGGGGCGGCGGCCGGGACACGGTCATCGCCTCGCGCAACTACAAGCTCGGCGCCGGCCAGGAGATCGAGACGCTGCAACTCGCCGCGACCAGCAAGGCCGGCTACACGCTGATCGGCAACGCCTTCGACAACGCCCTCATCGGCAATGCGGGCGCCGACAAGCTCGAAGGCGGCCTCGGCGACGACCTCCTGAAGGGCGGCGCGGGCCGGGACAGCTTCATCTTCGCCTCGGCTTTGGGCGCGGGCAACGTCGATCACATCTCCGACTTCGCCCATGGCATCGACACGGTCCGGCTCGCCAAGGGCATCTTCACGGCGCTCGGTGCGGGGCACCTCACGGACGATGCGTTCAAGGACCTGGGCGTGGCCGGCGCCACGGTCGATGCCGACGACCGCATCCTCTACGACCACAACACCGGCGCCCTGTCCTACGACGCCGACGGCAGCGGAACGGCGTTCGCGGCGATCCGCTTCGCCGTGGTGGACAACCACGGCAGGGCGCATCTCGACCACGCCGACATCCTGATCGTGTGACGCCGAAAGCGGGCGCGGATGACGCATCGCGGCTTGAGGCTTTCCGCCCCATCTCCCACGGCGATGTCGTCCGCGCCCGTCACCCAAAAAAACTTCGCGCAGACCGCCGCCGCCCTGCGGACCTGCCGGCTCTGCCGCGACGCGCCCCGCTTCGGCGCGCCCCTGCCGCACGAGCCGCGGCCGGTGGTGCAGGGGAGCGCCGACGCCCGCCTGCTGATCGCCAGCCAAGCGCCGGGCAACCGGGCGCACCGCAGCGGCGTGCCGTTCAGCGATCCGTCCGGTGTGCGCCTGCGGGCGTGGCTCGGCCTGTCGGAGGCGGCGTTCTACGACGCCGGCAAGGTCGCGATCCTGCCGATGGGCGCCTGCTTTCCCGGCCTCGACGCCAAGGGCGGTGATCGCCCGCCGCGGCGGGAATGCGCGCCCGCGTGGCGGGCCGACCTCATCGCCGGCCTACCCCGGCTCGACCTGATCCTCGTGATCGGCCAGTACGCGCAAGCCTGGCATCTTGGGCGCCGGCCCGGCGGCCTCACCGAGACGGTGGCGGGCTGGCGCGCGGTGCTGGCGGCCTCCTCGCGGCCCCGCATCCTGCCCCTACCGCACCCGTCCTGGCGCAACAACGGCTGGCTGCGAAAGAACCCCTGGTTCGAGGCCGAGCTGCTGCCGGTGCTGCGGGCGGAAGTGGCCTCCGCGTTGACAGACGCGCCTGGGAAGGGAATCGCTGCCCGCGCCTCCTCACGCTCGAGCACCTGATGCCGGACATCGCCGACCCCCGCGACCGCCTGATCGTCGCCCTCGATCTGCCCGATGTGGCGAGTGCCGAGCGGCTGGTCGAGCGCATCGGCGACGCGGCGACCTTCTACAAGATCGGCTACCGCCTCGGTTACGCCGACGGCCTCGCCTTCGCCGAGCGCCTCGCGCGGCAGGGCAAGAAGACCTTTCTCGATCTCAAGCTGCACGACATCGGCAACACCGTCGAGGAGGGGGTGCGCTC
This sequence comes from Methylorubrum subtropicum, assembly GCF_038442325.1. Lineage (NCBI taxonomy): Bacteria > Pseudomonadati > Pseudomonadota > Alphaproteobacteria > Hyphomicrobiales > Methylobacteriaceae > Methylorubrum > Methylorubrum subtropicum. Next base: position 83,838 of record NZ_JBBXMW010000019.1, read on the forward strand.
GGTGTCGAACCTTGGGGCGACGTTCCTGACGGTGCACGCCTATCCGCAGACCATGCGGGCCGCGGTGCGGGGCCGGGCGAACGGCCTGAAGATCCTGGCGGTCACGGCGCTGACCTCCTACGACGATGCCGACGCGGTAGAAGCCGGCTACGCCCTGCCGGTGGCCGAACTGGTGGCGCAGCGCTCAGGCCAAGCCCGCGACATCGGCATCGACGGCATCGTCTGCTCGGCCGTCGAGGCGCAGGCCGTGCGCCGCGTCGTCGGCTCCGAGCGCCTGATCGTCACGCCGGGCATCCGCCCGGCCGATGCGGCCTCGGGCGACCAGAAGCGGGTGATGACGCCGGCCCAGGCACGGGCGGCCGGCATCGACCATGTCGTGGTCGGGCGCCCGATCACCGGGGCCGACGACCCCCGCGCGGTCGCGGAAAAAATCGTCGCCGAGATGGAGGGAGCGTGAGCATGGCAAAAGCCTACTGGATCGTCCGGGTCGATGTGCAGGACGCGGAGGCCTACAAGGCCTATGCGGCGGCCAACGGCGCCGCCTTCGCCCGCTTCGGCGGTCGCTTCCTCGTGCGCGGCGGCGCCTACGAGGCGGTGGCCGGCACGGCGCGCGCCCGCAACGTCGTCATCGAGTTCCCGAGCTACGAAGCCGCGCTCGATTGCTGGAACTCGGACCTCTACCAATCCGCCCGCGCCCTGCAGAAGGGGGGTGCGGACGCCGACATCGTGGTGATCGAGGGCTACGACGGCCCGCAGCCGCAGGTCTCCGAGCCGGCCCCGACGCCGGGCGCGGCGTCGGAGTAGGACGGCCGTCTCTTTTCTCGACGGCCCTCCCACCCATCCCCCTCCTTCGAGGCCCGCCGAGGCGGGCACCTCAGGATGAGGGGGTCGGGTGGGACGAACCGGGGCTACAGCTTCGCCGCCCGAAGCGCCCCGAGCAGGAACGCGATCATCGTCGGCAGCGGCGGCAGCGCCGTGTCCTGTTGCCGGCTCACCAGCAGCGGGTGGCAGTAGCGCACGATTGCGGCGTGCAGGCAGGCGGCGGCCGCCTTCGGGTCGGCGATGGTGAAGTGGCCCTCGCGCACGCCGTCCTCGACCACCCGCGTCAGCACCGCCTCGATGCGATCGACATGCGCCTGACAGACCGACCAGCTCTCGCTCATGGCGGCCTCGACCATCTCGTGGACGCGCGGATGCGCCTCCCAGCGGCGGCGGCAATCGGTGTGGAGCGTCGTGACGATGCGGGTGAGGCGCTCGGGCGCGTCGAGGTTCGGGCTGGCCGCGATGGCCGCGATCATCGCCTCGATCTCGCCGGTCACCTGCTCGACCACCGCCTCGTTGATCGCCTTCTTCGAGTCGAAGAAGCGGTAGACGTTGGCCGGGCTCATCTTCAGCGTCCGGGCGATGTCGGCGACCGTGGTCTTCTGGTAGCCGATCTCCCGGAACGACCGGGCCGCCACCTCCACGATCCGTTCTCGGGTCGTCGGAATCTCATCAGTGGAGGGCGGGACGAGGCGGGCCGTCGCGGGAGACATGATCGGGGGTCCTGGGCCTCGCGCGTGGTGGCGTCTGAGCGGCGAAAGCGACCCGTGGGACGCCGGGCCACATCGCAAATCGCGTAGCCGACGATCCGTTCCCGGTGATTTGTGCGGAGAGGAAAAAAGCAACGCGGCGTGGCTTTACCGCCGCATGTGCACGGCCACCACGCCCCGATCCTAAAAAATCAGGAGCCGAACTGGGAGCCGAGCTGCTCCAGGTACTCCGCGAGGTCGAGCCCGCCGACGCGGCGGCCGTACTCGAAGCGCTGGCCCCGGCGGATGTCGACCCGGCTGGAGCGGGTGTTGAGCGTGAACGGCTTCACGCAGACCCAGGCCCCGTCGGTGCGGTGCTCGAAATAGCCGAGGATCTCGTGGGCGGCCATGGCGGTCTCGTCGGGCTGGCGGGCTTCGGCCTGACCAACGGACGAGACGGGGAAAAGTTCGGGGCGACGATGCGCTAAGTCGCTCTATGGCCAAGCTTATCTCAGGATCACCGCCCGGTCGAGCCGAACCCGCCCCGGCCGCGTCCGCCGGTCGTATCGCCCTCGACCCACTCCTCGATCAGTTCGAAATCCGGCCGCACCACCCGGGTGAACACGATCTGGGCGATGCGCTCGCCCGGCTCGATACGGATCGGCTCGCCCGCCGGGTTGCGGTTCCAGGCCGAGATCAGCAGCGGCCCCTCGTAATCGGCATCGATCACCCCGGTGCCGTTGCCGAGCACGAGCCCGTCGCGATGCCCCCGCCCCGAGCGGGGATAGACCAGCCCGCACCAGCCGGGATCGCCGATCCGCACCGAGACCCCCGCCGGGATCAGCACGGCCGCCGCCTGGGGCGCCAGCCGCAGCGGCGCGTCGAGGCAGGCATGGAGATCGAGCCCGGCCGAACCGGGACTGCCCCAGCGCGGGAAGCCCCAACGGGTGAGGCGGGCATCGAGGATGCGTAAGCCCACCCTCGGTGGCTCCCCGGAACACCGTTTCGTCGCATCCTCGGGCAAGCGGCAGCCTCGTATCGGGGAGGAATTCGGCCGAGTCTGTGCGAAGCCGGGCCGTGGGGCAATGTGGGGAGGCAATGAGCCGAGCCAACAGCGAGACTCTTCCGCGAAACCCCACCGCCGTCATTCCGGGGCCGCGCAGCGGAACCCGGAATCCACGACTGGCCGCGCCGCTTCGTAAAGCCGCGCATCACGGGTGGCTTCCGGGTTCTCGCCTCTGGCGAGCCCCGGAATGACGGGGCGGGTCGTGAGATAAGAGAGCGGCCGATACCGCACGTAGGGAGAAAGCCGATGGCGCGCTGGATCGCGGGGCTGGACGGGTGCCGCGGCGCCTGGGCCGGGGTGCTCGTCGACCGCGACGATCCCGAACGTTGGCGCACCGCCCACTTTCGATCCGTCCGCGACGTGCTCGATACCCCGGAGGCGCCGGAGATCGTCGGCATCGACGTGCCGATCGGCCTGCCCGAGCGCATCCGCGACAAGGGGCGCTCGGCCGACAACGCGGCCCGTGCCCTGCTGGGTGCCAAGCGCACCAGCGTCTTCCCGGTGCCGCCCCGCGCCGCGGTCTATGCCGCCGACTACGAGACGGCCAAGGCGTTCTCGCGGGAGCGTTCCGAGCCGCCCTTCGCCCCCTCGCTCCAGTGCTGGAATATCTTTGGATACATCAAGGAGGTCGACACCCTTCTGCGGGAAGAGCCGGCCCTTCGAGCGCGCGTCCACGAGGTGCACCCGGAAGTCGCCTTCTTCCGCCTCAACGGCGACCGGCCGCTCAAGGCCGGCAAGCGCGAGGCAGCGGGGCTCGCCGAGCGCCGGCTGCTGCTGGCGGTCGCCGGCCTGCCGCCGTCCCTCGTCGCCTCGACGCCGCCGCGGGGCGTGGGCGCGGACGACCATCTCGACGCCATGGCGGCCGTGATCGTCGCCCGCGACATCGCCGAGGGCCGCGCCGTGGCGCTGCCGCCGGAGTTCGAGCACGACGCGGAAGGGCTGCCGGTGGTGATCTGGGCGCCGGCCAAAGGTCTCGGACGCGACCCGGTTTGCTGATAGGCCGGGGGGATGAGCGACACCGACAAAGAATCCGATCTTGCGACCCGCGACATCGCCCGCGCCCTGGTGTTCGACCCGGCCGGGCGCCTGCTCCTGATCGAGTACGAATCCGTCCGCCCGATCGACCCGGCCGACCCCGACGCGCGCGGCTTCTGGTTCATGCCCGGCGGCGGGCTGGAGCCCGGCGAGACCCACGAGGAAGCCTGCCGCCGCGAACTCTCCGAAGAGATCGGCGTCGCGGATGTCGAACTCGGGCCGCTGGTCGCCGTCTGCGACGGGCCGTTCCACCTGTTCCGCACATCGCGCTACGCCCGCGAGCGCTACTTCGTGGTCCGGCTCGCAAGCGACGTGATCGACACGAGTCGGCTGGCCGAGACCGAGGACAACCCGGTGCGCGGCACCCGCTGGTGGTGCCTTGACGCACTTGCCGCGAGCGGAGAGCGGGTCGAGCCGGCCGGTCTCGCGAATCTGGCGCAACAAATCGTGACCGGGGACGTTCCGGGCACGCCTGTGCGTTTAAACTGGCGTAACGCTTGACGCCGCAGCCGATATCTACCGGCCACGGGGTCATTTCCGCCCAAGGCGGCGCCCGATGCGGCGCACCCCGTCCGACGCTCCAACGGTCGATCGGGGCCCGCGCGTGCGCTGCCGCACCCGATCATAACCGGAGAGCGACACGATGTTTCCTGAGGTTCTGACGGAAGGCTACAAGACCTTCCTCGGTGAGCGCCTGCCGAACGAGCGGCGCAAGTACGAGGCCCTCGGCGCCGGCCAGGAGCCGGAAGTGCTGCTGATCGGCTGCTGCGACAGCCGCGTGGCCCCCGAGGTGATCTTCGACACCGGGCCGGGCCAGATCTTCACGATCCGCAACGTCGCCAACATCGTCCCGCCGGCCGAAGACGACAAGGGCGACAGCCACCACGGCACGTCCTCGGCGCTCGAATTCGCGGTGGTGGCTCTCGGGGTGAAGCACATCGTCGTGATGGGCCACGCCACCTGCGGCGGCATCAAGGCCGCCGGCATGGGCTCCGATCCGCTGTCGAGCGGCAACTACATCGGCAACTGGGTCTCGCTGGTCGAGCCGGCCAAGCAGACGCTGGCGGATGCCGGCGACCACAAGGACAAGGAGGGTTACCTCACCCGCCTCGAATACGCGATGATCGGCCAGAGCCTGAAGAACCTCATGACCTTCGACTTCGTGCGCAAGAAGGTCGAGGCCGGCAAGCTTCACCTGCATGGCGCGCATTTCGGCATCGCCACCGGCGAACTGCGCGTCCGCGACCCGCAGACCGGCGAGTTCCACTCCGTCGTCGCCCGCGACGGCCAGAGCCTCGCTCCGTCGGCGCTGATCCAGTGCAGCTGATCTGAGCGGTTCCCCTCCCCCTTGCGGGGAGGGGTCAGGGGTGGGGGTGGTTCAGGATCGAGCGTCGAGCTTCATCCGGCACCACCCCCACCTCCTCCCTCCTCCCCGCAGGGCGGAGGAGACGCCCAGTTCGGTAACCTCATGCCCTGGAACACAAAAAGAAGCGGCGGGCCTCTCGGCCCGCCGCTCTTTCTTTACCGGATGGGTCGCTGGACTCAGCGGGCGCCCGGGAGGCGCTGGGCCATGGTGTAATGCTCCTGCAGCACCGGCACGGCCTGCTGGGCGTAGTTGCGCAGAGCCGGGTTCGGGCCGGACTGGGCGTAGGACTGGTGCATCTGCAGCGACATCTGGTGCGACATCACCTGCTGGCGGCCGTAGAGACGGTCGAACTGCGGGCCGGCCGGAGCCGCGGACAGCTCGGCGAGCATCTGCTGCTGCTGCGGGTTCAGCCGACCGCCCAGCCCGGTGCCCGCAGTGGTGTCCACGTCGAACGCACGAGTGCCGGCCGCCGCGCCGCGGGCCGCACCGGTGCCGGCGCCCTGGAGACCGCCGACCGGGCCGCCCTGGAGCGTGCCGCCGACGACGCCGGCCGCCGCACCCGTGGCCGCGCCGACAGCGCCGCCCGCGATCTGCAGCGGAGCCTCGATCAGGCCGCCGATCGGCCCGCCCATGCCGCCCGCCACGGCGTCGCGACCGCCGCCGGTCAGCGCCACGGCCGCGGCGTGGTGGTCACGGATCGCTTCCTTGGCGAAGGCGCGCACCGCCGGGTTGCGGCTCTTCTGCAGCGCGATCTGGCTGGACTGGATCTCGAACGAGTTGGCCTGCAGCGCGTCGGTGCGGAAATCGCCCGTGCTCTGGGCGAAGGCCGGGGTCGCCATGACGGCGACGAGGGCGGACGCGACAGCGTAGTTCTTCAGCATACTGAACCTCTGATTGGGACAATCGACATGGGTCACGGCCTCAGAGACCGGCGGAACCGGTCGAGGCCGCGACATCGACTTCGCCTGGTCAACCGCTGTCTGCCGGCATGGTTCCCTGAGATTGAATTTGTCGGAGTGATGACTTATCGGGACGGTCAAGCTTGTCCGTAGTTCGCCGCATCTGCTCATGACGCGGCGGGTCCTTCATCCGCATTGAGGTCGAATCGGCGGACAACGCCGCACGGCCGGGCGGATCGACCGGGGATGGCGGCGACGGGACCGGTTTTCCCAAGCGCCGATTCGATCTAGCCTCCGCCAATCCCGCGGCCCACGCCGCAAAGTCCCAAAAAAGAAGGTTCGAGGAGGCCGGCCATGAAGACCCTGCTCGTTCCGGTCACGCTGCACGACGCGCTGCCCTCCGTGTTCGCGACCGCCGTGCTGGTAGCACGCCGCTTCGGCAGCGTGATCGAGGGCATCGCGCTGCGCCCGGCGCTCGCCGAATACGTCCCCGTCGACATGGTCGGCGGCATGACGTGGCTGCGCGACGAGGAGGCCGACCAGGCGGAGGCCCAGGATGCCGGCGCCCGCTTCGTCGCCGCCATGGAGGCGGCCGGCCTGCCGCGGCGCGAAATCGGCGCCGCCTGCTCGCCGGATGCCGCTGCCAATGCCGGACCGCGCTTCCGCTGGCGCCCGGACGTGCCGCCGGGCGACGCCTTCCTCGGCCAGTACGCCCGCCTGTTCTCGGCGACCGTGGTCGGGCGGCCGGGGCCGGAGGACGGCGCGCCGCGCATGACCACATTCGAGACCGCCCTGTTCGAGAGCGGGCGCCCGATCCTGCTCGCCCCGCCGAAAGTGCCGGACTGCCTCGGCGAATCGATCCTGATCGCCTGGAACGGATCGAGCGAGACGGCCCGCGCCATCGCCTTCGCCATGCCGTTCCTGCGCCGCGCCCGGCGCATCCTCGTGCTCAGCGCCGAGGGCGGCATGGTGCCGGGCCCGAGCGCGGAGGACGTGGCTCGCTCGCTCGCCGCGGAGGGGGTCGAGGCCTCGCACAAGGAGCTGCTCGCCGGGCGCCGCACGCCGGGCGAACTCTATCTCGACACCGCCGAGAGCGTCGGCTGTGACCTGCTGATCAAGGGCGCCTACACCCAGAGCCGCCTGCGCCAGATGATTTTCGGGGGGCCGACCAGTCACATCCTGTCGCAGGCGCGTGTGCCGGTGCTGATGGCGCATTGAGGCGAGGCGGCCGAACCGCCGCGTCAGCCTCGTCGCCCAAGTCCTTGATCGCGTTCCGTTGAACCGCCTTGTCCCGGATGCGGCCGTTTCGTGGCGCCCGCTTTCGCGATGGCTCGCGCCGCGTTCGATTGCGCGCACGGGGAGTTGCCAAGCCCGAAGGTGCCCGCTAAAGTCCTGAAAAGCTTGAACTTTTCAATTATTCTAATCTACGGGCGTTGCAGAGCCGGCTTCCGGTGACGCCCATGGGATAGGGGGATCGAAGAGGATCAGGCGCCGCCGCTTCGGCGGAACCCGACAGGCACGACAGGTTCGCGATCCCCGCATGATCGTCTGCTCTTGCAACGTCCTCTCCGACGGACAGGTCCGTGCGTGCCTGCAGCCGGGCCCCGGCTGTCCGCGAACGCCGGCCCAGGTCTACGGCTGCCTCGGCTGCAGCGCCAAATGCGGGCGCTGCGCCCGCACCATCCGCGGCATCCTGCGCAACGCGCTGGCCGAAGCGGAAGCCCATGCGGCGCACAGTCATGCGGCGCACGCCTGCACCACCGGCTGCGAAGCGACTTGCAGTTTGGGATCGTTCCAAACTACAAGGGAGCCCGAGGGCGTCGCTGCCTGAGACGGTTCGACCGATCGTCCCGACGCCTCGCAAACGAGGAGTGAGGGCCGATGAAGGGCGACGCGAAGGTCATCGAATATCTGAACCGGGGCCTGCGCAGCGAGCTGACCGCGGTCAGCCAGTACTGGCTCCACTTCCGCCTGCTGAACGACTGGGGCTACGTCGACCTCGCCAAGTTCTGGCGCAAGGAATCGATCGAGGAGATGAACCACGCGGACCGGTTCATCGACCGGATCCTGTTCCTCGACGGCTTCCCGAACCTCCAGGAGCTCGACCCGCTGAAGATCGGGCAGAACGTCCAGGAGATCATCGAGTGCGATCTCGCGGCCGAGAACGAGGCCCGGGCGCTCTACCTCGAGGCCGCCAAGTACTGCGACTCGATCAACGACCGCGTCACCAAGATCCTGTTCGAGGAGCTGGCCGCCGACGAGGAAGGCCATATCGACTTCCTCGAGACGCAGCTCGACCTCATCGGCCAGATCGGCCTGCCGCTCTACGCCCAGCGTCACATCGGCGGCCTGCAGCAGATCGAGCCCGAGAAGGACTGATTTTTTGGGTATTCCCCTCCCCCTTGTGGCAGGGCTATCGCATTTGGGTGATGAGGTCGGCGAGGAAGTCGTCGTCCCATCCGGCCAGTTGCCGCTTGGTGTGCAAGGAGCCCTTAGCGGTGTCCTGGCGCAGGATGGCGAGGGCCAGGCGGCG